>NZ_LUKH01000618.1:0-1988 GCF_001593695.1 Leisingera sp. F5
ACCCAAATCATCAACTCCCTGTCCGAAGTCTCCGGCCGTTACAAGGCGCTGTTTGTCGATCTCTGGGGCTGCGTGCATAACGGGATCACCGCCTTTCCTGACGCCGTAGCAGCGTTGCAGGCCTACCGGAAGCAGGGCGGCATCGTGGTGCTGGTGACCAATTCACCGAAACCGCGCGCAGGCGTGGCGGCGCAGCTGGGACAGTTCAACGTGCCGGATGATGCCTATGACACCATCTCGACCAGCGGCGACAGCGCCCGGGCGGCGATGTTCACCGGCGCGGTTGGCACATCGGTCTATTTCATGGGGGAATGGGAGCGGGATGCAGGGTTCTTTGAGCCGCTGCATGTGATCCATGAACCGGTGGAAATCACCCGGGTGCCGCTCAAAGAGGCCGAGGGCATTGTCTGCTGCGGTCCGTTTGACACCATGGCAGACCCGGAGGTGAACCAGGCGGATTTCCTTTACGCCAAGCAGATGGGCATGAAGCTGTTGTGCGCCAACCCGGATATCGTGGTGGACCGCGGCGAAAAGCGGGAATGGTGTGCCGGTGCCTTGGCGCGGCTCTATACAGAGATGGGCGGCGAGAGCCTGTATTTCGGCAAGCCGCATCCGCCGATCTATGATCTGGCGCGGCGGCGTCTGACCGAGTTGGGCCATGACTTTGCTGATTCCGAGATCCTAGCGATCGGCGACGGGCCGCATACGGATATTGCCGGCGCCATGGGCGAAAGCATCGATTCCCTGTTCATCACCGGCGGGCTTGCGGCCAGAGAAACAAAGACATCAGTCCAGCCGGACGCGGACGCGCTGCAGACCTATCTGGCGCATGAACAGTCCGCACCCACATATGCCATTGGCTTCCTTCGGTAAAACCGCCTGCGTCAACCACCTGCCCAGTACGGAACACGCTCTGCTCTGAGCAAACCCCGCTCAAACCGGCGGGGTTTTCTTATGTCAGAAACTTCTTGATTTTCTGCATCTGCAAAGTAATAAAGTTGCGCAAGCGGCCAATCCGGCGCGCAAAAGTTACAACGCCAAGCGGTCACACCACACGATCGGGCCAGGTGATCAGGCCCGAAGATCAGGACCAGGCGAATGGAGGATGAGATGTTGGACAACATGCCGCGCGGAACCATCTGCATTGAAGACATCGAAATGGGCATGGTGCGTTACCTGCGCAAGGTCATCACCGATGAGGACATCGAGAAGTTCGCCGAGGTCTCGACCGACCGCAATCCGGTGCATCTGGATGATGAATACGCCCAAGACACCATTTTCGAGGGTCGGATTGCCCATGGGATGCTGACTGCGGGACTGATTTCGGCGGTGATCGGCGAACAGCTGCCCGGCCATGGCACCATCTATATGAGCCAGTCGCTGAAGTTCCTGGCCCCGGTGCGCCCCGGTGATCTGGTGCTGGCGGAGGTCGAGGTGACCGACATCGTGATTGACAAACGCCGGGTGAAACTGGAGTGCCGCTGCATCGTCGGCGGCAAGAAGGTGCTGGTGGGCGAGGCCATGGTGATGGCACCGTCGCGCAAATTCGACTGAGTCCACCTCTCTTTGTCAACAGGTTCAGCCGCCGGGGGCCGTTGCCCTTGGCGGTTTTGCTTATCTGGACTTGTTCATTTCGTTCGTTCCGTTCGGTACTGCGCTGAACCCCGTTTAGGGTGGCGCCGCCGCCGGGTGGGGGTGGACAGACCCTCTCTCGAGGCCTGCTCGAACAGGATATCCTGAGCGACCCCTTTTTTTATCAGGGCCGGTCTCCAGGTGTTACGCGGGCAGCCACACTGAAGGGGCCCCAGGAAACCGGACAGTTGGCTAAGGTGTATCCCAAACCTTTGAAGGGATACGAAAATGGCGCAGCGGCGGAACTTTACAGATCAGTTTAAAGCCAAGGTTGCGCTTGAGGCGCTGCGCGGTGACAAGACCGTTCAGGAGATCGCAGCGAAGCATCAGCTGCACCCGAACCAGGTCAGCACCTG
>NZ_LUKH01000619.1:0-1983 GCF_001593695.1 Leisingera sp. F5
GCGGTGCGGAGGAGGAAACCCCGAGTGTCACGCGCAGGGACCGCTATGCAGGGCATGAAATCTGGAGTCTTGTGGGCAGCCCCTATTTGCCCGGCCGCGCGCTGCATCTTTCCGTGGACTTGCCGCTGATTGGAATGACAGGCGAAATCCTGGTGGATGTAGCGCCGGCCCGGCGGATCGCGGCCTTGCAAGCGGCGGCGTTGGCGGCGGTGTGCCTGGCTCTGGGCGCCATGCTGTTCATCGTGATGGAGCGCCGCCGCACCCTGGCCGAGGCCAATGCAGTGCTGGAAAGCCGGGTTGAGCAGCGCACCCGGGATCTGTCGGCGGCCAACACCCGGCTGCGCCGCGAGGTGCGCGAACGCGAGGAAGCCGAAGCCGCCCTGAAACGCGCGCAGGAGGATCTGGTGCAGGCGGGCAAGCTGTCCGCTTTGGGGCAGATGTCGGCGGGCATCAGTCATGAATTGAACCAGCCCTTGATGGCGATCCAGCAATATGCAGAAAACGGTACGGCCTTTCTGGAGCGCGGCAAGGCGGAGCGGACCGGCGAGAATCTGGGCCGGATTGCCGACATGGCGGCGCGGATGGCGCGGATCATCAAGAACCTGCGCGCCTTTGCCCGCAATGAAAGCGAGCCGATGGGGCGGGTGGATCTGTTTCAGGTGATCAACGCTGCAGTGGAACTGACCGCGCCGCGCCTGAAGGCGGACCATGTCGATCTGCGCTGGGACGAGGCGGCCCATACAGCACTGGTGCTGGCCTGGGGCGGCGAGGTGCGGCTGACGCAGGTGTTTGTGAACCTGATCAACAACGCGGCGGATGCGATGCAGGGGCAGGTGGAGCAGGTGATCTCGATCTCTGTCGAAACTGGCCCGCGGCTGCAGGTGCGGGTGCAGGACAGCGGCCCCGGCATCAAGGAGCCGGAGAAGATGTTCGACCCGTTTTACTCCACCAAGGCGGTGGGCAGTTCCGAAGGCATGGGGTTGGGGCTGTCGATTTCTTACGGGTTGGTGCAAAGCTTTGGCGGCAATATCCGCGGTGCCAATACCGGCGGCGGTGCGGTGTTCACGGTGGAACTGGAGCCGTGGCGCGAAGGGGCTGAGAAAGGAGATGCCGCATGACCCGCAAGGTGCTGCTGGTGGATGACGATGCGGCGGTGCGCGAGGCACTGGCCCAGACGCTGGAGCTGAATGATCTGGATGTGGTGGCCTGCGGGTCGTTTGTGGCGGCGAAGGACCACATCACACTGGCGTTCGACGGCATTGTCGTATCGGATATCCGGATGCCGGGGCGGGACGGGTTTCATCTGCTGGACTATGCCCGCGGTGCTGACGAGGAGCTGCCGGTGGTGCTGCTGACCGGCGAGGGCGATATTCCGATGGCGGTCAAGGCAATGTCGCAGGGGGCATTTGATTTCCTGGAGAAACCCTGTGCGGCGGCGGATTTCCTGCCGGTGCTGGAGCGGGCGTTGAAAACTCGCGCACTGGTGCTGGAAAACCGGCGGCTGAAGCATCAGCTGGAGACCGGCGACCCGGCTGCGCGGTTGTTGTTCGGAACCTCGCCGCAGGCCAAGGAAATGCGCCAGCGGGTACGGGCGGTGGCGCCGACGGGGGCCGAGGTGCTGGTCACAGGCGCGCCGGGCAGCGGTATTTCCAAGGTGGCGGAGGTCATTCACCTGATGTCGCCTGCGGGGCAGGGGCCGTTTGTGAAACGCCCCGCCGCCGGGCTGGCAGCCGAGGCAGTGGCGGAGCTGTGCCAGGAGGCCGCGGGCGGGTCGCTGTTTTTGGATGAAGTGCAGGCGCTGCCGGAAGCGGCGCAATATGCGCTGCTGGCGCAGTTGGAGCAGGGCAGCGGAGTTCGGATCATAGCCGGTTCCAGCGCCGATCTGGCGGGCAAGGCGGAGGCTGGCAGTTTCAGTGCCGACCTGTTCTACCGTCTGGATGTGATGCGGGTGCGGATCCCCTCGCTGGCCGAACGCCCCGGTGA
>NZ_LUKH01000620.1:0-1978 GCF_001593695.1 Leisingera sp. F5
GCCTGGCGACGTCGCCGGTATGGGAGCGGTTGTCCAATGCTGTGGCTTCAATTCCCTGCCTGAAAGTGGCGGCGTTGAATGGCACCTTGGCTGGCGGTGCCAATGGCATGGTGCTGGCCTGCGACATCCGGATTGCGGTGCCTTCGGCCAAGTTTTTTTACCCGGTGATGAAGCTTGGGTATTTGCCGCAGCCCTCGGACGCTGGGCGGATGGCGGCGCTGATCGGACCTGCGCGCACCAAGATGATCCTGGCAGCCGGGCAGAAAATCACCGCGCAGGAGGCTTGCAACTATGGCCTGGTCGACCGGATCGTGGAACCGGACGCGCTGATGGATACTGCGCAGGACCTGCTGGCGCATTCTCTCGAGGCTCAGCCAGAGATCGCAGCCGGGATCCTGAGGATGTGCCGGTGAAACGGCTGTCCGGCCTGCGGCTGCAGGTAAGGAGTCCTGAACGCCTCGCCGGGTTCTATGCGGATGTGTTCGGCATGGACGTCCAGGCCGAAGGCGAGGTCTGGCGCGCGGGGTACGCAGGACAGGATGCAGACCTGATCCTTCTGCCCGGCGGTGCCCAGGGTCCGAACAGGTGGGACGAGCGGTATTGGAAGATCGGGATCTGTCTGCCCGATCTGGACATCGCCTGCGAATACCTGCGGCAGAAAGGAGTGGAGGTCTCTGCCCCGCATCAGTTCCGCGAAATCGGATATATGGCGCATCTGCATGATCCCGAGGGTTTTGCGGTTGAGCTGCTGCAGCATGATTTTCTCGGCAACCGCCCTGACGGGGCAGGCGATGCAGCGCTGCCGCTGGGCGGCGGGGCGCATATCGGGCAGATCACCTTGCGGACCGGGGATATCGCCGCCGAAGTTTCGGCGCATGCGGATATGAAGCTGTTGTCGGTGCAAGATGTTGCGGAATTCGGGTTCGACCTGCATTTTCTTGCCTTCACAGACGAAACACCGCCGGACCCGGATTTGCGGGCCGTGGCAAACCGCGAATGGTTGTGGCGGCGCCCATACACCACTTTGGAATTTCAGCATATTGCCGGTGCGCAGATGCGGGAGAGCCCGGCGTTTCTGGGGCTGGAAACGACCTAGCCTTGCGCTGTGTTCCAGGCGCCCGCCACCAAGGCGCCCGGCGTCAGAAAATTGCAGATGGCAGCCAGGTTGCGAGGCCGGGTATCAGCCAGACCAGCAGCACCCCAAGCGCCTGCAGGCCAATGAACGGCACGACCCCTTGGTAGATTTGGCGGGTGGTGACCTCCTTTGGCGCGGCGCCGCGCAGGTAGAACAGCGAAAAGCCGAACGGCGGCGTCAAAAAGCTGGTCTGCAGGTTGATCGCGATCAAAATGCCCAGCCAGACCGGATCGTGCCCCATGATGATCAGGGCGGGCGTCACCAGCGGCAGCACGATGACAGAGATCTCGACGAAATCGAGGAAGAAGCCGAGCACGAAGATGAACAGCATGCAGAACAGCAGCGCACCGGACGGACCGCCAGGCATGTTGCCAAGGATATGCGCCACCCGCTCCTCGCCGCCCAGGCCGATGAACACCAGCGAGAACATGCCTGCGGCCAGGATGGTGGCAAAGATCATTGCGGTCATGGTCGTGGTCGAAGTTACCGCATCGTGCAGGATGCGTTTCTTCAAACCGCTGCGTAGGGCGGCCAAAACGGCAATGGCTGCGACCGCGGCCAGAAGCGCGTAGAACAGCCCCGCTGCGAGGTCGGCCCCGCTGAGGTCGCTGCGTTGCAGACGGACCGGATGAATCCCTGACAGTATCCCCAGCAGGATCAGCGCGGCGGCACCGGACAGGATCAGCCGGGAGGGTCCCCCTGCACGCGCTCCCGCCATCAGCAAGGCACCGATGCCGCCCACCGATGCGGCCTCGGTCGGCGTGGCAACACCGCCCAGGATGGCACCGAGCACGGCGAAAATCAGCAGGATCGGCGGCATCACGGCACGCATGATCTGGCGTC
>NZ_LUKH01000621.1:0-1977 GCF_001593695.1 Leisingera sp. F5
TGCGGACGTGGACGGTGCCCACATCCGTACGCTGCTGCTCACCTTCTTCTACCGGCAGATGCCGGAGCTGATCGAGGGCGGCTACCTCTACATTGCGCAGCCGCCGCTCTATAAGGTCGCGCGCGGCAAGTCTGAGGTCTACCTCAAAGACCAGGCAGCACTCGATGATTACCTGATCAACCAGGGTGTCGATGGCGCAGTGCTGAAACTCGGCGACGGCTCCGAGATGGCCGGTGCCGACCTGACCCGGGTGGTGGATGAAGCCCGTCAGCTGAAGCGCGTTCTGGATGCCTTCCCGACCCACTATCCGCGCCACATCCTGGAGCAGGCCGCGGTGGCTGGCGCCTTTGTGCCCGGTGCGGTGGATTCCGATCTGCAAGGCGTAGCCGACAAAGTGGCGCAACGGCTTGACTTGATTGCGTTGGAATATGAGCGCGGCTGGCAGGGCCGGATCACCCAGGATCACGGCATCCGCCTGGCCCGCATCCTGCGCGGTGTCGAGGAAGTGCGCACCCTAGACGGCCCGATGCTGCGCTCCGGCGAGGCGCGAAAGACCGGCAGCTTTACCCAGAGCCTGCAGGAAGTCTACGGCACCACTTCCCAGCTGATCCGCCGCGACCGCAGCCAGATAATTCACGGACCGCTGGATCTTTTGAAAGCGATCCTTGAGGAAGGCGAAAAAGGCCTCTCGCTGCAGCGCTACAAAGGCCTGGGCGAAATGAACCCGGACCAGCTGTGGGAGACCACGCTGGACCCGGACGCCCGGACGCTTCTGCAAGTGCGGATCGACGATATGATCGAGGCGGATGACCTGTTCACCAAGCTGATGGGCGATGTTGTCGAGCCCCGACGCGAGTTCATCCAAAAGAACGCCTTGAGCGTCGAAAACCTGGATTTCTGATCGGGTGTAGGATCGCCTAAAAGCGTGTTTTAGACCCATACTTTTGCGCAAGTTGCCCATAGTTTTGGTTCTGGCACACGCTAGGGGAGAAGTGGAAGCTGAAGGCTGCGAAAATCTCCCGCTTGGGTAGATAGCTGGGATTCTTGCTCCACTGGCTTTTCGTGACTTCTGTTCCGGCAACTGTACTCGCCATGAGCGGGGCGTACTGGGGATTGTCGGTGGGTTAAAGGTTCCAAGTGCAATGCAGGCCTAATAGGGCGCTCAGGACGCCCTGTGCGGCTGAGGTAGAGCTTCTCGCCGCACCACGACTGTTTGGCGCCTTCTCAGAGCACCTGGCGGTGGTAGGTTGCCCACCAGGGGATCAGAGTCGCAACACGAGCGTTCGGGGCCCGTCTACCTAAAGGTTGCTGAGTGGGACCAGGCCGTCGTTCGCCGCAGAAAAGTGACATTTGCAAAGTTAGAGCCAACGAGCACCGTTGAAGCGCACAAACGGCACGAGGCAAATTCGACTCCACGCTCTATGCAACCTTTAGCAGCCATTCGTGCCCATTGAGGCATTATGGTAGCCAAATCGCTTCTATGTGGATAGGGCAAGCTTGAGTGTGAAAGAAAACTAGCGCTATTGTAGATGCATGCTGATTCAACCCACCCTTCTCAACGACAAGGCGCAGAAAGTGCGGTCGAAAATATTCGTTTGTGGTCCGGGACTCTCCTCGGGGCGAGTCGATATACGACATTTGGCCCGGCAAGAGCTTGAAAAAATGCAAAATGTAAAAGTTGTTTATGGTGAGGAAATTGAGAAAGAGTATTCTTACTCAAGAAAAGGGATGGACCTGCAAACTCTGGAAGCACAGTTCGCTCATGATGTTGACTTTACCCTTCTTATACTCGAGTCCGCCGGATCAATAGCCGAACTTGGAACCTTCACGCAACTTCCGAACCTTCAAGATAGGTTGGTGGGGCATTGTTGCAGAACTCCCTCTTGTGGCCTGACTACCCCTTTCCCCTCCGAACTTAGGCGACGCGGATGATCTCGGCGGCGCCGAGTGCGTTGAAGCGGTTGATGAGTGCGATGC
>NZ_LUKH01000622.1:0-1977 GCF_001593695.1 Leisingera sp. F5
CCGTGATGTCGCCCACGCTAGTGCGGCGGCTGGCGGTGCTGGGCTTTGCGCTGGCCTTTGTGGCGCTTGCCTTCCTGCCCATCTTCGGCACCGATTTCGGCAAAGGCGCGGTGCGCTGGTATTCGCTGGGGTTTGCCTCGCTGCAGCCGTCGGAGTTCCTGAAGCCCGGTTTCATCGTGGTGGCGGCCTGGATGATTGCAGCCAGCCAGCAGATCAACGGGCCGCCGGGCACGCTGATGTCCTTCGCCCTGTGCATGATGGTGGTGATGATGCTGGTTCTGCAACCGGATTTCGGCCAGGCCAGCCTGATCCTGTTCGGCTGGGGGGTGATGTATTTCGTCGCTGGCGCGCCGATGCTGCTGCTTGTGTGCATGGCTGCTGTGGTCGTGCTGGGGGGTGTCTTTGCCTATAACAGCTCAGAACACTTTGCCCGCCGCATCGACGGCTTCCTGAACCCGGATGTCGATCCCACCACTCAGCTGGGCTATGCCACCAATGCGATCCGCGAGGGCGGGCTGTTCGGTGTCGGTGTCGGCGAGGGCCAGGTGAAATGGTCGCTGCCGGATGCCCATACCGATTTCATCGTTGCGGTCGCAGCTGAAGAATACGGGCTGGTGCTGGTGGCGGTTCTGATCGCGCTTTATGCCTCGATCGTGGTGCGATCGCTGTTCAGGCTGATGCGCGAGCGCGATACCTTCATCCGCCTGGCGGGCACCGGTCTGGTCTGTATGTTCGGCGTGCAGGCGATGATCAACATGGGGGTTGCGGTGCGGCTGCTGCCCGCCAAAGGCATGACCTTGCCGTTTGTCAGCTATGGCGGATCCTCGCTGATTGCCACCGGGATTGCGGTGGGTATGCTCCTGGCCTTTACCCGGACGCGCCCGCAGGGCGGAATTGCCGATTACCTGAACGGCCGCGGCCGCTGACGAGATGTGAAAGAGACCCCTTGGGATGGCACAGAAACTGCTTTTGATGGCCGCTGGCGGAACCGGCGGCCATATGTTTCCGGCGCAGGCGCTGGCCGAAGCCATGCTGGCGAGCGGCTGGCGGGTGAAGCTGTCGACCGACGCACGGGGCGCGCGCTATACCGCGTCCTTTCCAAGCGCGGTGGAAATCTCGCAGGTGTCCTCGGCCACCTTTGCCCGTGGCGGGCTGCTCGCCAAGGCACTGGTGGCGCCGAAGATCGCAGGCGGCGTGCTGTCGATGGCAATGCAGATGCGGCGCGAGCGGCCCGATGCCGTCATTGGCTTTGGCGGCTACCCGTCAATCCCGGCGCTTGGGGCGGCGACGCTTTTGAAGCTGCCGCGGATGATCCATGAACAGAACGGCGTGCTGGGCCGGGTGAACCAGATCTTTGCCAAACGGGTAGCCGGGGTGGCCTGCGGCACCTGGCCGACCGCGTTGCCCGAAGGTGTCGCGCATGAGCACGTGGGCAACCCGGTGCGCAGCGCGGTGATGGAGCGGGCGGGTGCGGCGTATATTCCGCCGGGCGATTACCCGATGTCCCTGCTGGTGATGGGCGGCAGCCAGGGCGCGCGGATCCTCTCTGACGTGGTGCCGGCGGCGGTTGCCGCGCTGCCCGATGGCATCCGCCGGTATCTGCGGGTGTCGCATCAGGCACGCGAAGAAGACTTGGGCCGGGTCAATGCGTTTTACGCCGACCACGGCGTTAATGCCGATGTGCAGACGTTCTTTGCCGACGTGCCCGCGCGGATGTCGGAGGCGCAGCTGGTGATCTCGCGTTCGGGGGCGTCGTCGGTGGCGGACATCTCGGTCATCGGACGGCCCTCGATCCTGATCCCCTTTGCCGCAGCCGCCGGTGACCATCAAAGCGCCAACGCCCGTGGGCTGGTTGACGCCAATGCCGCCGTGATGATCCCGGAAAGCGCCCTTGATATCCCGGTGCTGGCAGAGCATATGGGCGCAATTCTGAGTAACCCGCAGGCTGCGGTGAAAATGTCGGCAGCCGCACTGAGC
>NZ_LUKH01000623.1:0-1975 GCF_001593695.1 Leisingera sp. F5
CGGAAATCCACAGCGCGCAGGACTTGCTGCAACCCGCTCCGCGGCAGGAGGTCACCATCCGGGCATAGTCCAAACAGCTGAGCTGCCCGGCTTTCACCGCCTGATCCAGATCGACGCCCGCAGCCCTGGCCACGGCGCGCAGCAGCCACAAGTGGCGGAAGATATTGCCGAGGCTCCGGGCCTCCGCCGCCATATCCTTCATGTGCTGCGGTCCTTCAATTGCATCAGAGTATCTGCATTGCGGCAACCCGGCATCGGTGCTCCGGCGTGGTCATGGGCGGACAGGAAGGCCTCGCATTGATCCGCCGCGCCGCAGCCGCGGCAGCGGGTGATCATCGCGGCCCAATCCGTGTGGCTGATATCCCCCGCGGCAAAGGCAGATGTAAGATCCGCCCCCACGGCCTTGCCCATCCGGGCCATCAGCCGCAAATGGTACAGAGGATCCCCCAGTGGCTGCATGTTCGAACTCCTTAAAGAGGCCGGGAAAAATCCGAGGCCGTCAGGCCTGCTGCTCGTTCAAGTAGCCAAGCAGATCGCGGTTGCGGCAGAAATCCGGCGCCTCGGCACCGGGGCGCGGGCCTTCGGCCAGCCACTTGCGGCACGCGCCGACACCGCCGCAACGGCTGCAGCGCAGCACCGCCTCGGCGATCTCGTCAAAGCGCAGGGTGCCGGCGACGGCCTCTTCCTCAAGATCCAACCCGACGGTACCGGCCATCCGGTCAAACAGTTCGGCGTGTTTTTTCAGATCGGCATGAGTGGTCATCGCGCGGCTCCCCGGAATCATTCATTTCGGGTACAGCTTAGCGGCAGGGCAGAGGCACCGATTTGATGCAGGTCAAACGGGACCGGGTTCAGGCGAATTTCCCGCCCAGGTGGCCAAGATACGCGCGCACCGCATCCTGCACCCGGCGGAAGCGGTCACCGCCCAGTTTCTTACCGCCATACCAGCGGGTGACGATGATCACGTGATCCTTAAGCCCCTCGCGCTCCATCATCCGCAGGATCACCATGCCCGCACCGCTCTCGCCGTCATCAGCCTTGAGCCCGCCCGCGCGCAGCATTGCAGCCCAGGTGTTGTGGGTGGCCTTGGCATAGGCGCGGTCGGTCTTCAGCTCAGCCAGCACCGCATCGACTTCCTCACGAGAGGTGACCCGCGCGCCAGTCACAGCATAGCGCGAGCCGCGGTCAGTCAGCACCACACCCAGCATCTCCAACGCGGGAGCGGCCTGATCCTTGGCGACCATGCTCAATTCAGCCCGTGGCGGTCGATGGTGGACTGCACCACCCGCACCCGGTCCGGGTTGGCAGGATGGGTGCCCAGGAAACGGTCACCCGGATCCGGCAGCCGGTTGAAAAAGCGCACGCCGATACTGGGCCGGTAGCCGGACTGGTGGGTGATGATCGTGCCCAGCTCATCCGCCTCCAGCTCAAAATCCTTGGAATAGGTGCGCGCGCCGACATAGCCGCCCACATCCTGCGCAGTCGAGACGGTGGCCGCGCTGCCGCCGGCAAGAGCTGTGATCAGCCCGGCGCCGGCGCTGACCAGAGCCGAGTTCTGCGCCTGCCGCGCCAGATGGCCGCGGATGTGGTGGGCGGCTTCGTGCGACATCACAAAGGCCAGTTCGTCCTGATTGGCGATCTGCCCCAGCATCCGCTGGGTGAAGGTGATCACCGGCCGGCCGGAACGGTCGAGGCTTTGATAGGCATTGGGCGCCGCGTTGGGATTCGGATCGATGCGGATCAGGAAATCGCAATTCAGCCCCTGGGTACGGCTACGGCACGCGCGTTCTGCCACCGGCTCCACCCGCCGGGTCACGGAGGCAAAAGCGTTGCGCGCCTCCCCCGGTGCCATCCCCTGCACCCGCGGTGTCCGGACAACCGGAACAGATTGCGGCGCTGGTTCGATTGCCACGTCACAGGCGCTGACGGCAAGGGCAAGCAGACACAGAAAACGGCGCATGACGGATCCTATTGC
>NZ_LUKH01000624.1:0-1973 GCF_001593695.1 Leisingera sp. F5
GTGTTGCGGATGCAATACGCCTGTTTGCACAGGTTGACGCCACCCAAGATCGAAGACCCGTTATGCTGCAAGTGCAAAGGTCGCCATGCGGCAGCTGCATGGTGATCCGCCCTTTTGCAGCTGCAACAAAGAAAGGCCGCTCCAGAATGGAACGGCCTGTAAAGCGTCTGGCGGCGGTGCTGGTCAGCTGGCCCGGCGTTCCGCGAAGCTGAGGGCGATGAAGCTGGGCAGGTGGTCGCCCATGCCGACCACGGACTTGTCGTCGCGTTTGCCGTATTTCCCGCGGCCCGAAGCGCGTTCGGGTTTCTGCGCAGGCTTTTCGTCCTTGCGCGGGCTGCGGGCTGCCTCCTTGCGGGGCTCGCGGGCTTCCGGTTCCGGCTTGGCTGCGCGGGCAGGTTTTTCCGCCTTAGGTTCCGGCTTCACCGGGTTGTCCAGTCGCGGGATCTCTTTCTGGATCAGCTTCTCCACCCCATCCAACGCCTTGTCATCGCGGGGAATGCAGATGGTGATCGCCTTGCCCTCGCGGCCTGCACGTCCGGTGCGGCCGATCCGGTGGACGTAATCCTCGGCATGGCCGGGCACATCGAAGTTGAATACATGGCTGACGCTGGGCACATCCAGGCCCCGCGCGGCCACATCCGAGGCTACCAGGATCCTCAAGGACCCTTCACGGAAACCGTCCAAAGTTTTGGTCCGCTGGCTTTGATCCAGGTCGCCATGGATCGGCGATGCGTCATAGCCGTATTTCTTGAGCGACTTGGCAACGATATCCACGTCCGACTTGCGGTTGCAGAAGATGATGCCATTGGTGAGCTTGTCGCCCTCATTGTCGATCAGCGCGCGCAGCACTTTACGTTTTTCACTGCCCTCGCGGTCACGGCGCGATGCCTTGAACTGCACCACGGCCTGTTCGATGGTTTCCGACGCAGTGGCCTGGCGGGCCACCTCGATCCTGGCGGGGCCGGACAGGAAAGTGT
This sequence comes from Leisingera sp. F5, assembly GCF_001593695.1. Lineage (NCBI taxonomy): Bacteria > Pseudomonadati > Pseudomonadota > Alphaproteobacteria > Rhodobacterales > Roseobacteraceae > Leisingera > Leisingera sp. F5. Next base: position 978 of record NZ_LUKH01000624.1, read on the forward strand.
TGGTGATCCGTTCGATCTCCGGCGCCATGGTGGCCGAGAAGAACAGCGTCTGGCGGGTGAACGGCGTCAGCGAGAAGATGCGCTCGATATCCGGGATGAACCCCATATCGAGCATCCGGTCGGCCTCGTCCACCACCATCACCTGCACACCAGTGAGCAGCAGCTTGCCGCGCTCAAAATGGTCCAGCAGGCGTCCGGGGGTTGCAATCAGCACATCGACGCCCTTGTCGATCAGCGCGTCCTGTTCCTTGAAAGAAACCCCGCCAATGAGCAGCGCCTTCGTCAGCTTCACATGCTTGGCATAGGTGTCGAAGTTTTCCGCCACCTGGGCCGCCAGTTCGCGGGTGGGGCACAGCACCAGGCTGCGCGGCATCCGGGCCCGGGCGCGGCCGCGCGCCAGCATTGTGATCATCGGCAGCGTGAAAGACGCCGTCTTGCCGGTGCCGGTCTGGGCGATTCCCAGAACATCGCGGCCCTCCAGCGCAGGCGGAATTGCACCCGCCTGAATCGGGGTGGGGGTTTCGTATCCAGCTTCCTCAATAGCCTTGAGGACCTTGGGATTAAGGTTCAGATCGGTGAATTTTGTCATATGCATCCGTCATTGCGGACACTGACCTGGCCCGCGCGTGTGTGTTGCAGCCGGCTCCGCAAGGGTCATGCGGGATGGCAGCTGCCGGCTCGTGGGGCGGCATAGCAAAATCCTGTGCGATCGTCAATTAATGCCGGATTTCGCAGTGTTTTTGTCCCGGCTTTTGGCAACAGAGAGACAATTCAGACGAATTCCGGAAAGTGTTTCCGCCGTTTTGAGGCCAAATCCAGTTCTCGGATCTTTAGCACCCCCTCAGCCCGCAGGCGGTCCCGCAGGTCTGGGCTGTCGGCGCAAACTTCGTCAAAAAAGGTGCGCAGACCGGCTTCGCCCTGATCCGCTTCGATGGCGCTTAGCAGCTCATGCACAGTGATTCCTTCAGTGCCACGGGGCCGGAAGGGGGCAAGCCC
>NZ_LUKH01000625.1:0-1969 GCF_001593695.1 Leisingera sp. F5
ACCGCCAATTGTGAGGGCCCCCAGGCCCCCGCTTCCAGATGCTTCCGCCATTTCGATCCCTTCGGCATTTGCGGAATGTTGCCTTCCGCTTAGTTGAGCAAACCTACCAATCCCGCTATCACGGGTCAAAACACCAATTGCGTTTCATCTTGAAATTCCACGGAAAGGCTGGCCGATGAGCATCAAATCCGTCTGTGTCTATTGCGGTTCCCGCGCCGGAGCACAGCCCGCTTATACCCAGGCCGCACAGGATCTCGGCGCGGCACTCGCCAAGAACGACATGAGGCTGGTCTATGGCGCCGGCGATGTCGGGCTGATGGGAGAGGTCGCTCGCGCTGCCCAGGCAGCAGGCGGCGAAACCTTTGGCGTGATCCCCGGCCACCTGGAACAGCGGGAAGTCGGCAAATCCGATCTCAGCACCTATGTTGTCACCGAAACCATGCATGAACGCAAAAAGGTCATGCTGTGGAACGCTGATGCGGTGGTTGTACTGCCCGGCGGCGCCGGGTCGCTGGATGAGTTGTTCGAGGCGCTCACCTGGCGCCAGTTGGGCCTGCATTCAAAACCGATCGTGATCCTGAATACCGAAGGCTACTGGGACAAGCTGCGCGACCTTCTGGACCATGTTGTCGCTCAGGGCTTTGCTGGTCAGGACACCGCGGATTATCTGATCTGGGCCGACACCCCGGTAGCGGCCATTGCCGCCCTGCGCGACGCCCGCTCCTGACGCAGGGCCGAGAACGAGAACACCGCAACTGCGCTCCAGATCAGCGCAAAGGCCGCGCCGTGCCAAGGGGTGAATGGCTCGGTAAAGACCAGCACCGCCACCAGGAACTGCAGTGTCGGGTTCAGGTACTGCAACACACCCACCGTCCCCAGCCGCACCCGCTTGGCGGCATAGCTGAACAAGATCAGCGGCAGTCCGGTCAGGATGCCGGAGAACGCCAGCATCACAGCGGTCGCAGTGCTGTCCAGAAAGCCCGCGCCGCCGGTCAGCCAGATCACCGCCAGCGCTACGGGCAGGATCAGCAGCACCTCGGCGGTGACGGACACCACCGGACCCAATGGAATCTGTTTTTTTGCAACACCATAAAGGGCAAAGCTAATCGCCAGCACCAGCGGAATCAGGGGGGCTGCGCCCAGTCCGAAGGACAGCACCGCAACTGCCAGTGCCGCCAGCCCAACTGCCGCGACCTGCGCCCGGGTCAGCTGTTCACCGAACACCAGCCGCCCCAGCAGCACGCTCAGCAGCGGAAAGATATAGTACCCCAAGCTCGCTTCGGTCGCATAGCCGGTCTGTACAGAAGAAATGAACACAAACCAGTTGAGCGAGATCATCGCCGTTGCGAGAACCAGAAACATTGTGTTCCGCCTGCCGCTGAAAGCGGCCCCTAAGGCGCCGATCCGGCCTTGAAAAAACAACACGCCGGCAAAGAACAGGAACGACCACAATGCCCGGTGCGACAGGACTTGTTCGGGCGGCACATGCGACAGCGCATTGTAATAGATCCCCGACAGCCCCCAGACCACGCAGGCCGAAACCATTGCCAATATGCCTTTGGCTGCCTCTGTCATCGCCGTTCCCCTGCTCCGGCCCTTCGTGCGCAATACGCGCCTGCCGCCGGTTCAAATAAGAAACGCCCGGTCAAAAAAGACCGGGCGCTCCAGAATTCATGCCGTTAAGGACTTACATCCGCGAGGCGACGTTTTCCCAGTTCACCAGATTGTCCAGGAAGTTGGTCAGATACGCCGGACGCTTGTTGCGGAAATCGATGTAATAAGAGTGTTCCCACACATCGCAGCCCAGCAGCGCGGTCTGGTTGAAGCACAGCGGGTTCACACCGTTTTCGGTCTTGGTCACTGCCAGCGAACCATCGGCGTTCTTAACCAGCCAGGCCCAGCCGGAACCGAACTGGCCGGCGCCTGCAGCGGAGAACTGCGATTTGAACTCGTCAACCGAGCCAAACGA
>NZ_LUKH01000626.1:0-1965 GCF_001593695.1 Leisingera sp. F5
GCGCATAGTGGTTGAGCTGCGCTGCGGAATAGCCGTAGCCGCCGCGCACGTACAGGGCGCCTTCCAGCTCATCCTCCGGCAGGCGTGTGCCATCGGCAAGCTGCCAGTTCACCTCGCCCGCCGTGTCCGCAAGAAAAGGGCGGTGAACCCCCATACGGGTGAATTTTCCATTTTTGCGGAACGCGGTCTTGAAGAACCGGTGTTCGTCCGGGAGCCCCGCAGCAGGTTCAGCCAGCACAAAGGTCTGCGGCACCGGGGGATGGTCCACAGTCCCAACCCCTGCATTGCCGAAAATGCGCCAAACAAAGGAAACCGCATCTGCATCCGCCCGCTCTGCCAGCAGCCCTGGCAACGTGCCGTCACCGGAATTGATCTGCAGATATTCATCGACGTCGATCACCAGAACCCAGTCAGCATTGTTCACCTTGGGCTCGTATTCCGCCCACATCAGTGCGCTTTTGTGCGGGCCGCGGCGCACCACCCGGCTGAACCGGTGTTCGATTACACCCATCCGGTGCAGGCAGCGCAGGATGTGGTCCGTGGGATCGGAGCATTCATTGGTGAAGATGACAAAATCGCTGACACCAATGGATTTGTAGTGGCTGATCCAGTCGAGAATATAAGCGCCTTCATCCTTCATGGTGGTCACAACCACCACGTTCGGCGCGCCGGGCTGGCCGCTGTCCTGTGTCATCTGCAAATGCCCTCTGCCTCGATTTTCCACCGCGTTGCTCAGCGGTTGAGATATTGTATTCATTCAGCGGGCCGGTGCAGCAGAAATCGCCCGTTCTCCCCCCGGCTGTGGCCTGCGTACCTCAGCCGGGATTACTTGCCCAGGTAGCGCTGCCAAAGCCAGATCAGCACCAAAGCACCCAGTACCGCGCCGGCAAAACCGGCCATGAACCCCATGACCGCCAGCAGGGCGCGCAGCACCAACCCGCCGATCAATGCACCGGCCATGCCGATCACAACAGTTGTGATGATATCGGTTTCAAGCCGCATCAGCCGGGTCGCCAGGAAACCTGCCGCAGCGCCGATGATGATCAGAGCAAGAACGGGCATAGCAATCTCCCTATCTGCGCCAATGGGTCGGCACGATCACCAAGGCCCCGATGGAAGAGGCAATCGCATTCCAGCCCGGCGCGCTGAAGCCGATGCCGAACATCAGCCGAATGAAATAGAACAGGAACGCACCACCGGTGCAAATGATGATCGATGGCACATAGCCATTGCTGGTAAAGCCGCTGCGTTCAAAAGCGTAGCCGACAATACCGGCAATCACCACGGTGCCCATCAGGGTCAGAATCATGCCGGGCTCCCGGTTACAGGCGGCAGCCCTTCGAAACAGGGTAGCCACGTAAGAATACTTCAGGATCCTGCGCGCTTTTACCTGCCCGTTGCAAGCGCAACAGCTGGACCGCGCCGGACCCGCAAGCGATTGTCAGATTGTCATCCAGAACTTCGCCCGGCGCGCCTTGGCCCTCTGCCAGCTTTGAGGCCAGCAGCTTGACCCGCTGGCCCTCGATTTCGCACCAGGCGCCGGGGAAGGGCGACAGCCCGCGGATCTGACGGTCCACTTCAGCCGCCGGACGGGTCCAGTTTATCTGCGCTTCGCCTTTGTCTATCTTTTCGGCATAGGTAACGCCCGCCTCCGGCTGCACCTCAGGCGTCAGCTCTGCCAGGCGGCTCAAGGCGTCCACGATCAGCGCAGCGCCCATTTCCGACAGCCGGTCATGCAGCTGGGCGGTGGTTTCCTCGGCGCCGATTGCGGTAGCCTTACGCAGCAGCACCGGCCCGGTGTCGAGCCCTGCTTCCATCTGCATGATGCAGATGCCGGTTTCCGGATCACCCGCCATGATCGCCCGGTGGATCGGCGCCGCCCCGCGCCAGCGCGGCAAGAGGCTGGCGTGGATGTTCAGGCAGCCATGCTCAGGCGCGTCCAGAACCGCCTGCGGCAGGATCAAA
>NZ_LUKH01000627.1:0-1964 GCF_001593695.1 Leisingera sp. F5
GGCACCGGACCCTTTTGGCAGCTATGTTCAGGCCGGCGGCTATGTCTACCAAGTGAACCGCGAGACCCAGAAAGTGCTGCGCCTGATCGGCGCGGAGGCCAACCTGGCGAACTAACCGGTCGCGCTGCCTGCTAGTGACCGCCCATCGCGGCCATCGCCTCCCGCGTGGCCTCATCGGCCGGAAACAGCATTTCGATCCGCAGCTCCGCCATCGCCAGATCCCCAGTGCCGCCGAACTGGGTAATGGTGGAAAAGAACGACAGCACCTGCCCGCCCAACCGGTAGCGGGCCGGGATCACCGCGGGCAGTTCCCCCTCCGGTGCGCTGCCCGAGGCCGCCACCATTCGCTGCAGCCGCTCTACCGCCTGTTCCAGCACCGGATCCTCGCCGAAATGGGCCAGCTCGGTTCTAAGCCGGGCCAGGCTCAGCCGTTCGATATCCTGCAGGTTCTCCAGCGCTTCCCGCAGACCGGCGTTCTCCAGCAGAGCCTCAATCAGGCTGCAGCCCGCACGGATCCCAACGCCTTCAAGCATTAGGGCCGCAGGCCGGTTCAGGCGCAAAAGCCGCCAATGCCGGTCGATCATCAGCGCCGGATACGGCTCATGCGCGATCATCATTTGTTCAGCGGCCTGTTTCAGCGGCGCCAATTCCGCATCGTTCAGTTTCCGCCGGGCAAAGGCAGGTGCCAGACCGGCAGCCGCCAGCAGCTGATTGCGCGCCCCGCCCGGCACCTGCAGCTCATCGCTCAAGCGCAGCACCATGCCGCGGCTCGGCCGCGACCTTCCGCTCTCCAGAAAAGACAGATGCCGCGCCGAGACGCCGGCCTCCAGCGCCAGCGCCATCTGGCTCATCCGCCGCAGCCCGCGCCATTTCTTCAGAACCGCGCCGAAACCTTCCGCCATGAGCTGACTCCTTTTGCCGCAGCATAGACGGCCACAATCAGAAGTTCACTTACCTCCAAGGTAATTGTTTCGCTTCCGCGCCTGACCGCATTCTGCGCGCAGACATTATCAGGAGCTTCCAATGACCCACGCCGCATCAATCCGCATGCTTAAGATCGTCTCGAATCTCTCTGCCGCTTTCGGCCTCGCCATGGTGCTGGCGCTGGCCACCCCGCTCGGCACTGCACTAAGCCTGTTCATTGATCTCGCCTTCCTGCCGCTGGACGGCGCCCAGGCGCTCACCCCGGGCGCGGCCTCCCTGATGACCGCCATCAGCGGCGGGCTGATGTGCGGCTTCTGCCTGCTGATTTATTTGGTCACAGAGCATATCTACAGCGCCGACCCGGCGCTTGGCCGCCGCCTGCTGATCCCGGCGCTGCTGGCCTGGTACATCCCCGACAGCCTCGGCTCGCTCGCTGCGGGCGCCTGGTTCAATGTGGTGATGAACACACCCTTCCTGGCACTGTTTCTGGTGCCGCTGATGCTGGCACGCCGGGCTGCACTGCAAACCGCCTGAGAAAGGGGCGCCACAGCCTCTTATTCACCTTTGCGCAAATACTCCGGGGTGAATTGGCCAAAGGCCAAGAGGGGCAGCGCCCCTCTTCCATCCAACGTGAGGGACAGTGCCCTGCCCTTACTCCGCCGCCACCTTCCGTGCCGCCAGAATGTCCTTCAGGTACCGCCCGGTGTGGCTGCGCGGCTCATCTGCCACGGCTTCGGGCGTGCCCGCCGCAACAATCTCTCCGCCGCCATCGCCGCCCTCGGGTCCGATGTCGATGATCCAGTCGGAGGTCTTGACCACATCCAGATTATGCTCAATCACCACCACCGAATTGCCCTGCTCCACCAGCTCGTGCAGCACTTCCAGCAGCTTCTTCACATCCTCGAAATGCAGACCCGTGGTCGGCTCATCCAGAATATACAGCGTCCGTCCGGTCGAGCGTTTCGACAGTTCCTTCGACAGCTTCACCCGCTGCGCCTCGCCGCCGGACAGCGTTGTCGCCTGCTGGCCCACCTTGATAT
>NZ_LUKH01000628.1:0-1963 GCF_001593695.1 Leisingera sp. F5
ATTGCGGCGCGGTGACAGCCCTCATGTTCAGCGTTGCAGCCAAGGGATCCCATCGCGGGTGCTGCAGGATTTCCGGAACGGTCCGGCGATCAGGTTTCTTCATGCCTTCAGCCTCGTCAGATCGAGCACGTATTTCTGCACCTCGGAGCGCTGCACGCGTTTGTTGACCCAGCCATAGTTTTTCCTGGCAGTGCCGACTGTATCGTCGAGCAGCCGCTCGAGCAGGTCCCACCTTCCCGGGTTGGCTTCGATCAGCAGCGAGGCCAAGCCGTGTCGGAAATTATGCGGGGTCATCGGCAAGCCGGCAGCACGGGTTTCGCGCTTGAACCAGCCGAGGAAGGTCTCGTAGGGCAGATTGCCGTCCGCAATAATCCCGGGAAACAGGAAATCGCTGCTATCTGCACCCGGATACAGCGGACGGATCGTTTCCATGTACCATTCGATCACTTCGAGCCCGTTCAGGTTGCCGCGTTCGATCGGCGCCCAGATCTCGTTGTCGTTCTTGGTGTGCTCCGGCGACAGCGTGATTGTCGCGTGATCGGTCATCCTGCCCGGCAGGTGGAATGTGATGTTGTCGCCGCGGATCGCAAGCGCCAGCGCGTTGTCGATGCGGATCGGTGCCCCGCGGGTTTCGAGCGCGCAGACGGCTGCCACCGAACCAATGGAACGCACCTCCTCGATTTCACTCCCGGTCATCGCCCGCCCATCCGCCGAGAAGCTGTTGAGGAGCTCTTGGGCCCGGTTGCGCAGCTGCACGTGCAGGGAAAGGAAGGTCAGGGTCAGTTTCTGCGATCCCAGCAGAGTTTCACAGAAAGTCCGCGCGCCGGGTGACATGTGGCTGCCCTGCTTCTTCCCCTGCTTCAAAAACCGGTTGTTTGCGAGCTGCGCCTTAATCGCATCCGGCGGCAGGCCGTTTCGCGCCATCACGATGTAGATGGCCTTCAGGTAGTCATGTGCAGTTCGGGCGGTGATCTTGCCGGCACCATCCATGTTGGACGACCACCTGCGCACGACCTGGACTGCATTTTCAGGAGAAAGAAGTTCCCTCAGCCCAAGGTCCGTCTCCAGACCAGCGCATTCCGACAGGGTGCTGACGAACTTGCGCAGCGCTGCGGTCTTGAAGGACTTGTCATCCTCAGAGGTCCCTTCCTCGTATCTATCCTCGACCGGATCGTATTCTCCACGCGTCGCGTTGAGCACCCAGTCTCTGATTTCAGCGGCGACGTGATCCGGGATACCCGGCAGGATGTTGGCACGCAGAACCTCGGGTTCGGCAAACGGCTCCGGCGGAAGCAGCGGCCGGGCCGACGACAGGTACCGGAAATGGTTCAGCCGCCGAAGAGCGGATTGCAGGGACTTCCAGTCGTTTGATCCCAAACGTGTCCGAAGCCCGGACAGCCATTCCTGGGAAACTTGGTTGGGCTCCTTGCCATGCTGCCAGGCAAGATCGGACAGCTTCCGGATAGGAATCAGCACTTGGTGCGGATACATCGCCTGATCCGGCATGCCGGTGAGTGGCGTCAGGGCATCGATCAGCTCCGCCCAGGCGTCTTGCCGCGCCCGGCGCTCCTGTTCTTCCTGCAGCTGCCCGGTGGCTCCTTTGATGGCGGCGGACACTTTCCGGCGCCAGGCCTTGTAGGCCTTCTCGGTCTTGAAATGCCGGGGATCAAAACCGCCCAGCGGAAAGCGTCGCTTGAATTCATCCAGATCGGCCGGAATGTCTTGCAGGTGCCGGTTCTTGTACAACTCACTGCACCGCTTGACCGGGGAGACGTAGTCTTTCTTGTCTTGCGCGATGGTCCAGTCCAGCACGTTCTGGAATGTCATCGGCGCGATGGGTGTGAAAAAGCTCATGAAGGCCTCTTTTCTTGTCCGCTGAATGACAAATTGGCCGTTATTCCAAAAACCGAAGCCGAAAATGACAAATAATCCTCCACTTGCCGGAACCGAAATTTCGGGGGCG
>NZ_LUKH01000629.1:0-1963 GCF_001593695.1 Leisingera sp. F5
GTCCAGTGGCCTGCCCAGGGTTGGCGCCCGATCGACGAGGGCACCGGGGATGAGGGGGGGCTGGGTCGAGGGCACATTCCGCTGTGACTGGCGCGGGGACGTGCTCTATGGCGAGAACGAAGCGGTCAACGGAAATTATGTGCTGGGCTGGTCCGCTGATCCGCAAACGGCACAGACCGCCGAACAGACCGCGCCGCGGGATCAGGTGCTGCTGTGGCACATGAACTATCACCCCGACGGCGGGCAGATGTTCTTTCCGCTGGAAAACAAACCCTTCATCGTGCCCGCTGCTCTGCCGGGGGATGATCTGAATCCGGAAAAGGTTGTGGCCTTCTGGTGCGACGGATCCAAAGGGTTCTACATCCACCCGAGCATCTGGCATGAGGGAATCTTCCCGGTAGAGAACAACCAGCGCTTTCGCGACCGCCAGGGCAAGGTGCACGCGCGGGTCAGCTGCGATTTGGGTAAGGAGTTTGGTGTCTACCTGTCCTGCCCGCTGCGCGCGGATAAGATCCAAGAGTAAGACGCGTCCCTTAAACCGCAAACGGCGCCTCGCAGGGCGCCGTTTTCGTCTGCTCTTCAACCAGTGTCAGATAAACAATTCGTGTGCCAGCTCCAGCGCATCGATCAGCGTATCGACCTCTTCCTTGGTGTTGTAGAGACCAAAAGAAGCACGGCATGTTGCGGACACGCCCAAGTGATCCATCAGCGGCCCGGCACAGTGATGGCCGGCCCGCACCGCCACCCCCTTTTTATCGAGGATGGTGGAGACGTCATGAGGATGTGCGGCGCCATCCATGGTGAAGCTGAAAATAGCAGCCTTACCAATGGCTTGCCCTTGCACGCTCACCCAGTTTAGGCCTGTCAGACGCTGCATTGCATAATCGCGCAACCCGCCTTCATGTTTGGCGATGTTCTCCATGCCGAGATCCATCATGTAGTTCAGCGCAACACCAAAGCCGATGGTCTGCACGATGCCCGGCGTGCCGGCTTCGAACTTCATTGGAGGATCATTGTAGATGATCTGATCCTTGGAGACTTCCTTGATCATGTCGCCGCCGCCGATAAACGGGCGCATCTCGGCCATGCGTTCTGGCTTGATATATATCGCACCCGAGCCGGAGGGGCCGTAAAGCTTGTGGCCGGTGATCGCGTAGAAATCACAGCCGATATCCTGCACGTCCACCGGCATATGCACCGCCCCTTGCGAGCCATCAACCAGTACCGGCACGCCCTTGGCATGGGCACCCTGGGTGATCGCCTTCACGTCCACCACGGTGCCGAGAACGTTTGAGCATTGAGTGACTGCAACCAGCTTGGTCTTGGGGCCAATGGCGTCGATCACCTTTTCCGGATCCAGGCTGCCATCATCGGCCACATCCACCCACTTCAGCACCACGCCTTGGCGCTCGCGCAGGAAGTGCCAGGGCACGATATTGGCGTGGTGTTCCATCACCGACAGAACGATCTCGTCCCCCGCCTCAAACCGCGGCATGGCCCAGCCATAAGCGACCAGATTGATGCCCTCGGTGGTGCCCGAATTCAGCACGATGGTGTTTTCGTCACCGGCATTCAGGAAGCGGGAAATGATACCACGAACAGCCTCGTATTTCTCGGTCGCGAGATTAGAAAGAAAGTGCAAGCCACGGTGAACGTTGGAATACTCCTCGGCATAGGCGCGTCTCACCGCATCAATCACCACCTGTGGCTTCTGGGCGGAAGCTCCGTTGTCGAGATAAGTCAGCGGCTTGCCGTTCACCTCACGCGCAAGGATCGGGAAGTCGGCACGGATTTTTTCCACGTCATACATGTTCGGGAAGTCCCAGATTGGCTGGGCCGATCAGACCCACGATAAAGAGAAGGGCAAACACCAGGATCATGCTGGCCATCAGAACCACACCAAGCGACCGCCAGACAGAGCCGAACCTGTGCGCTGTATTGACGAAGTGCAAGAGGATAAAGA
>NZ_LUKH01000630.1:0-1962 GCF_001593695.1 Leisingera sp. F5
GCACCAAGAGGCCAAAAACAAGACCGATGCGCCAGTATTCCCTGGCGCGCCCGCCTGCCGTATCCCTCAAAATGCCCCAGTCTCTCCTGAGCGTCCGGCCACCTCTCCAGCCCGTCCCACCGTCTCTCCGGTGCGTTTCCCGTCCCGTCCCGCGTTCCCGCCGTCCCGTCCGGTGTGTCTCAGCAGCATCTCGTCGCTGCCGGTGAAGGGGGTTCTAAGGTTACTCCCAACAACCCGCAAGCCCTTTTTTGACGTTTGCATGACTTTTTGCAAAGCACTCTTGAAGTTTGTTATTTTTCAACAGGTTACATGTAAAAAAAGGATGGCCGGCTTGCTGTTTTCCAGCAATTGGCCCGGCATAGGCGCGACAGGCGCGATGGCTTGAGGATCACCGCCCGCTAGATGTTGGGGCTCCTCCATCAAAGCACACAAGAGGGGCAGAGTTCCGCGAGTCGCATCCGGCAGTTTCCCTTAAAGTCTGACATTCGATTCCATGGGTTTTTCTTGAAAACACCTAAAGACGCCCTTGAGCCAGGCGACCCTCCCGGCTGAGACAAGTGACACGCCTCGCCAGCGGTGCTTAGCCCCTGCGCCCGGTGAATTGACGGATCACGATCCCGCCTTCCCTCAGGCTGGTGCGGACCGATTGAGCCAGCTGCACAGCTTCCGCCGTATCCCCATGCAGGCAGATGGTATCGATTGAGGTGGGAATGCGCTTGCCGCTTTCGGTGATAATGGCGCCCTCTTCCACCATTTTCAGAATGCGCGAACCGGCCAGGGCCGGGTCATGAATGACAGCGCCCGGCAAGGAACGGTCGACCAGCGTGCCGTCATCATTATAGGCACGGTCGGCAAAGATCTCACCGCACCAATTGCAGCCAAGGCCGCGCACCGCCTCTTCCATGGCCGTGGCCGCCAGCACCATGATGATGACGTCCGGATCCACCTCCAGCGCTGCCTCGTAGCAGGCCTGCGCCATCGCGTGATCGGTGCAGGCCATGTTGGACAGCGCCCCGTGCAGTTTCAGGTGCCGCACTTGGGTTCCGGCAGCCCGCGCCATGCCCTGCGCTGCGCCCAGCTGGTAGCGGATCATGTTGGCCAGCGCGTCATGCGGCACATGCATCTTGCGCCGCCCGAAGCCCTGCAAGTCCAGGAACCCGGGATGGGCGCCGATCCCGACGCCGTTCTCATGCGCCAGCGCCATGGTCCGGGCCATCACATCCGGATCGCCCGCATGAAAGCCGCAGGCAATATTGGCCGAGGAGACGATGCCCAGCAGCGCCGCATCATCGCCCATGGTCCAGGGGCCGAAGCTTTCGCCCATATCGGCATTCAAATCGACGGTCTTGGTCATGCAGTCTCTCCCGTTGCAAAAGGGTCAGCCTCCGCAGAGACGGCCCCGCTGATCAATTGATAGGATAGCAGGTCCCGGAGCACAGCCGGATCGCGGACCAGCGGGCGGCAAGCTGCGGGCAGCCCCTTTAAAGACTTCTCAAACTTAGCCTGAATTTCCAGAGCCTGTTCCAATCCGATCCAGCAGAACCGCAGCGCAGCTCCGGCCTGGGCCTGGGCCACCCTGGGCAAATCACAGGGCAGAACGGTGCCGATCCGCGGATAGCCGCCCGTTGTCTGGCATTCACGCAGCAGCACGAAGGGTTTGCCGTCGCCCGTCATCTGCACATCACCCGGCAGGATCACCTCGGACAGGATATTGAGCTGGCCGTCTGCGGCAAAGCCTTCGCCGTCCGAGACCATTTCCACCCCCATCCGGTTGGCACGGCCGCCGCGCCTGAAAGCAGTGGCCGCGAACCGGGTGCGGACAGGTTCTGGAAACAGGCTGCTTTGGAAACTTTCGACAATACGCAATTCGCCGCCTTGAAAACGGTCCTCGGCAGCCAGCACCAGACCTGTTTCACTATGCCGGTCCGAACCGGCAGGCAGCAGGTCCCCGGCTGCGGCCGC
>NZ_LUKH01000631.1:0-1961 GCF_001593695.1 Leisingera sp. F5
TCGTTAAATCCTCCCTGGAAACGGGCGCCAAGTGTTCTGTCATGCATTCTGCGCCTGTGTACGATGCTGGCATACATCGATTTTCCGGGCAACTTTTTCTCCAAACTCCCTTGCGTCCGGAACGCGCGTTCTGAAATCGATGGAGAAACTTCGGATCCTTTTTCCAAGCTCCAGGGAACGGCCTCCTATTTGCCAATAGCCAGTCCGCAAAAGAAAAGGCCCGCGCATTGGCGGGCCCGAGGGGGGAGGAATGGCTTGGCTTCCGGCGCCGGGGATCAGGCCGCCAGAATGCGGTCCAGCAGGTTGTCCAGCGGGCAGGGCAGGCGGGCGTCGACGTCGCCCATGCCGGTTGCTGACAGGGCGCGGCCTTCATCGCTGGCCAGAACCTGGCGGGTTTCGGTCAGTGACAGCTGGTGAAAGGCCGAGCCTTCAGAAACATCGCCTGCGGGCATCAGCATGCCGCTTTCAGCCCAAACCAGTTCTTCTTCTTCAAATTCGAAATGTATGCGGCCCAGACGTTCCGGCGCGGCGGCGGAAATGCCCTTGTAGCCGGTCAGCGCAATCAGCTTGGCGACAACAACCGGCAGGCCGAACAGGCGTTCGGCGGTGTCCATCTCCAGCGCCACTTTCTGGTCTGAAGGCAGCATCAGGTCGGTGTCGTTGCCCAAAGCACCGGCCGGAACATGCAGGCATGTGGTCAGGCGCGGCACCGCATGGCGCACCGCCTTCACTTCCTGGGCGCCGCCGTCAAAGGTGAACACCATGTCGCCGGGCTTCACGTCGCGGGCCTGCTTAAAGCCTTCTTCGGTCTCTACCAGGGTCGCAGGCAGAAAGCCGCCGCTGCGGACACGGGGGCGTTTCGCAGCCGGGGCCGGCTTCAGGCTCTGCGGCAGGGGATTGGTCAGCAGCAGCACATCAACCGGCTGGTAGTCGGCAAAATCCGTGGTGTGATCCAGCTGCATGTTCATGTCCCTTCTGAGCGTCTTAGCCCGGCGTTTTGCCGTTGAAGCCATCAGGCCCCCGAATTGGGACCAAATTGGGGCGGGCTTGCGTCCCATTTCGGGATGGCGCGATTTTTTCGGGACAAAGCCGTGTTTTCAGGCGGATTGTTAACCCTTTGACGGGGCAGGCTGAGGATTTGTTAAGATTTGCCGCAAGTTTGATGGTCGGTATTTTCGTCGCTCAGAACGTGATTCTATTTGGTTAACAGGGCGTTAACTAGAATTTACCTCGTTAACCACTTGGGACGGCTGCTTGTGGATAACTGTGTGAACGCTTTGAATTCAAAGCAAAACGGGCGCCCAAGGGGCGCCCGTGTTTTCAGCTTAAGGTGGCAATTCCTACGTATTACTGGCCGCAGGACCCGATCAGCGCTTCATACTGTTCGGTGACCCAGCCCAAGGCCTGCTCCGGGTTGCGGTCTTCGATCTTGCCGATCAGGCGTTCGAACACCTCGGCCGAGCGGCTTTCGTCAACCATTGTAAAACTCTGCCCGGTCATCACCACATTGTAGAGGAAAAAGGCAATCGCCACCAAAAGGATGCCGCGCAGCACTCCGAAGAAGAAACCCGCGCCCTGATCCAGCCCGCCAAGCGCCGAGCGCTGCACCAGGGTGGAAAACAGCGGCGTGAAGAAGGAGACCACGATCAGCGCCAAGGCAAACACCGCGGCAAAGGCCGCGATGATTGACAATTCGCAGCTGTCAGCGATGAATTCGCCGATCACCGGAATTTCCGCCATCAGGGGCTCCACCTGCGGCGCAAAGATAAAGGCGAGCACGCCCGCGGCGATCCAGCCTGCGATGGCCATCGCCTCGCGTACGAAGCCACGTGAATAGGCCAGCAGCGCCGATACGACGATGACCAGGGCCACGACCCCGTCGATGATTGTGAAACCTTCCATGTCCCTCGCCCGTTTGCCTGCGATTTCGAAATTTTTGCGACCTTAGCCGGCCCCGAAGA
>NZ_LUKH01000632.1:0-1960 GCF_001593695.1 Leisingera sp. F5
GCGCAGATTTCGTCCAGCGTCTTGGCCGCCGCCGCCGGGCGGGCCATGCGGCGCAGCACATCCGGGTGGGCGTGCTGGAAGGGGATGTCCAGATAGGGCAGCAGCGCGTTGTCCGGGTCCGCCATCAGCGGGATCAGGTCGCGCACAAAGGGGTAGGGGTAGACATAGTGCAGCCGCACCCACAGGTCCTCTGCCGGGGCCAGCCTGCCCAGCTCGCGGGAGAGGTCGAGGATGTGGCTGCGCACCTCCTCCCCCTTCCAGGGGTGGCTGGAATACTTGCGGTCCAGCCCATAGGCAGAGGTGTCCTGGCTGATCACCAGCAGTTCACGGACCCCGGCCCCGACCAGCTTTTCCGCCTCGCGCAGCACCGCGTGGACGGGGCGGGAGGCCAGCTTGCCGCGCATATCCGGGATGATGCAGAACTTGCACTTGTGGTTGCAGCCCTCGGAAATCTTCAGATAGCTGAAGTGCCGCGGGGTGAGCTTGACGCCGGCCGCAGGCAGCAGGTCCACGTAAGGGTTCGGGGAAGGCGGCACTGCGGAATGCACCGCGTCCAGCACCTGTTCGTACTGATGCGGGCCGGTGACCGCGTGAATGCGCGGGTGGTGCTCGCGGATATAGTCCGGCTCGGCACCGAGGCAGCCGGTGACGATGACTTTGCCGTTTTCCTTCAGCGCCTCGCCGATCGCCTCAAGGCTTTCCGCCTTGGCGCTGTCCAGGAAGCCGCAAGTGTTGACGATTACCGCGTCGGCGCCGGCGTAGTCGGGCGAGATGCCGTAGCCTTCGGCGCGCAGCCGGGTCAGGATGCGCTCACTGTCCACCAGCGCTTTGGGGCAGCCGAGCGACACCATGCCGAGCGTCGGCTGGTCCGGGCGCGGCGCATCACCGAACTGCGGGCGGGGGGCAAGGTCGGGGCGGAGGCTGGGCGGGTTGCTGGACGGGGAACTGGTCATTCGCGCGGATATATCAGGAATGCGGCAAGAGGCAAGGAAAACGGGGGTGTCAGGTGTGAACCCCCTCTGTACACCTCCTGTGTACCCGGCGGCTGCATTTTCCCTTTGCACGGCCGCAAGGCCGGGCAACGCCTGCCCTTCGTTTGGTGTTGAAGGTGGAGCGCCAAAGCCCGTAGCCAGCGGGCGCAAAGTTTCTGCAGCAACGCCAATGTAGCGTTTGAAGGTGCCGCCGGTTTCCGGGGTTTCGTGTGTCCTGGTGCATATCCGGTATTTTCTGGAACTGTGTCTGCCAAGGTTGCTCTTTGCACCGCTGAGGCGAAGAAGTGGCCGTCTCAAGCCAAGCAGATTCTTCTAACCGCGCGCGAAGCCTGCGCCACCGTCCGCCATATCCTCGCCAAACAAGGCCTCCCCGAAGACGAGCACTTCTTCTTCCGCCGGGAGATGCATTTTGCCGGAAGGATCGGCTCCATCTGGCAGCGGCTGCCCTATCTGCTGTTCGGCCTGTTCTCCGGATACGGCTATCCTGCGGTCAAAACGCGCGAAGCTTTGATGCAGGAAGCGGCTTCCTGCATTGCACCCGCTCCACCAGACGGTAAGCTGGCAAAAAGACCCTTGGACTACAGGGGGACAAGACATGAGGAGTGGGCTGATGAAGCTGATAATCCGGGTTGTGACCGCGCTGGTGCTGACGGTGGTGGTGCTGGCGGGGCTGGTGCTGCTGCTGCCGGGCGAGAAAATCGCGCGGCTGGCGGCTGATCAGCTGGAGACGCAGACGGGCCGCAAGCTGGCGTTCGGCGGCAAGGTGCGCTTTACCTTCTGGCCGACGCTGGGGGTCAAGGCGGACGCGGTGACGCTGTCCAATGCAGACTGGGCGGGACCCGAGCCGATGCTGCAGGCCGAGCGTCTGACCATCGGCGTGGCGGCGGCAGAGCTGTTGCAGGGCGATGTGCGGGTCACGGAAGTCTCGGCGATCCTGCCGCATCTGAACCTGGCCACCAACGAGGACG
>NZ_LUKH01000633.1:0-1958 GCF_001593695.1 Leisingera sp. F5
GGGTATCTTGCCTTGTCAGGCGGTAATGTGGCGACAGAACGGGCCTTTGTCATGGTGGCGGTGATGTTTGGCGCTGTGCTGCTGAACCGGCGTGCGATTACCCTGCGCGCGGTGGCAGTTGCTGCGTGGATTGTGCTGCTGCGGCGGCCGGAAAGCCTGCTGAGCCCTGGTTTCCAGATGAGTTTTGCCGCGACAGCCGCGCTGGTTGCGGTATTTGCTGCGCTCAGAAACAAAGAGGTGCCGATGGGGCCGCGCTGGTTGCAGCCGGTTGTGGCGCTGGTGATTTCATCTGCGGTGGCCGGGGCGGCAACCGCACCCATTGCAGCGGCGCATTTTAACACGGTGCCGCACTACGGGCTGCTGGCGAACCTGCTTTCGGTGCCAGTCATGGGCTCGGTCGTTATTCCGGCTGCAGTTCTAGCACTGTGCCTGGTGCCGTTGGGCCTGGAAATGATCGGGTTGACAATTATGCGATGGGGGCTGGACTGGATCCTTGCAGTTGCGCAGGCCGTCTCAGAATTTGAGGGGGCTTTGTCTCATGTGCCGGCACCGGGCGCCTGGGTTCTGCCACTGTTTGCTGCGGGCATGCTGTTTGCAGTGATCTGGCAAGGCCGGCTGCGGCTGGCAGGGCTGCTGCCGGCGGCCAGTGCCCTGTTGATGTGGGGCGCGGCAGAGCGTCCTGTTGTCCTGATTGCTGATTCCGGCGGGCTGGTTGGCGTGATGGCACCGGAAGGCCGGGCCTTGTCCCGGGCCAAAGGGCAGGGGTTTATTGCGAAAATCTGGCTGGAGAATGATGGCGACCCGGCTGGACAGATCGCCGCCGCGGCGCGGTGGAGGGAGGAAACAGACGCTTTGCCGGTTTGGCAGGGACCTGGATTCCGCCTGGTTCATGCGCCTGGAAAACGTAAACTCGCGCAGGCAAGCACTTGTAAAAAAGGAGATATCGTCGTTTCCACGGTCACGGCGCAAACACCGGAAAACTGTCTGCTTCTGACGCCGGCAGTGATGCGCCAAACGGGCAGCATCGCCGTGACCACGACAGGCGGCTTGCAGACATCCCGCAGTGTGTCGGGACAGCGGTTGTGGACGGGATGGCAGCCGGAGGGGGCAGAAATCAGCCGCCTCCGGAGGATTATTGGCCAGGAAAGCCCTCAATAAGTGCGGATCAACCCAACCAGCTGGCCTTGGATCTGCACCTGATCTTCCGGGTAGCGCCGGGTTTCATAGGCCGGGTTCGCGGCTTCCAGCGCGATCATGCTGCCCTGGCGCTGGTAGCGTTTCAGCGTGGCCTCGTGCCCCTCGACCAGTGCAACAACGATATCGCCGTTCTCTGCAGCACCGGTTTCACGGATCACTACGATGTCGCCGTCATTGATGCCGGCTTCGATCATCGAGTCGCCCTTTACCTCCAGCGCGAAATGCTGGCCGTTCGGCGCGATCATGCCGCCCGGAACCGCCACCTGATGTGACACCTGGCTGATCGCTTCAATCGGCACACCGGCGGCGATGCGGCCCATCACCGGCAGTTCCACGGCAGCCTGGCGCATTGGGTCTGCTGCGGCAGGTACAGGCGGTGCGGGCTGCGTTTGACCGCCGTCAATCACCTGTGGCGCAAAGCCTTGCGCGTCCGGCGCACCGCCCAGGCTGTCCGGCAGGCGGATAATCTCAATCGCACGGGCGCGGTGCGGCAGGCGGCGGATGAAGCCGCGTTCTTCCAATGCAGTGATCAGCCGGTGAATGCCTGATTTCGATCGTAGGTCCAGTTCGACCTTCATTTCATCGAAACTGGGAGGCACGCCGTCACGCTGCAGACGTTTGTGTATGAATTCCAGCAGTTGCAGTTGTTTTTTTGTGAGCATCGCCGCTCCCTCCGCGCCTCATGTTTTCTTTTGTTCTACGCATGTTCCCGTTTTGTGTCAATATCGCAGTCCCTGGCGTGGTGCAAAAGAGAACGCGCC
>NZ_LUKH01000634.1:0-1957 GCF_001593695.1 Leisingera sp. F5
AAGACACGGGCGAAGCCGGCCCCGAAGAAGCGCGGCTTCATCGGTCTCTTGCTGGCGCCTTTTGTCTGGGCGTTCCGGCTGGTTTGGGGGTTCAGCTGGCGGGTCGGCATGGTGGTCTGCCTGCTGGTCGGTCTGGCGGTGGCGTTGCAGTATGCCAAGCTGCCCGAGGTCTCGGCCTATCTGGACGGGCGCGCGCGCGGGTCGGTCACCCTGCTGGACCGCAAGGGAGACGTCTTTGCTTGGCGCGGCGATCAGTTTGGCGGGGTCATCCGGGCCGATACAGTTTCGCGGCATCTGAAGAACGCGGTTGTCGCGACTGAGGATAGGCGGTTCTACCGGCATTTCGGCATCTCCCCTCGCGGCGTTGCCAGCGCCATTCGCATCAACCTGCGTGAAGGCCGCGGGCCGCTGTCAGGCCATGGCGGCTCCACCATCACCCAGCAAGCCGCCAAATTGCTGTGCCTGGGCCGGGTCTATGATCCGGACGACTGGAAAAGCGAAAGCGCTTATGAAGCCGACTGCCGCAAAGGGTCGCTGTGGCGCAAGGGGACGGAGGCGATCTTTGCCCTGGCGATGGAGGCCAAGTACACCAAGGATGAGATCCTCTCTATCTATATGAACCGCGCCTATATGGGCGGCGGTGCATACGGTGCCGAGGCCGCGGCGCAACGCTATTTCGGCAAATCCGCCAATCAGCTGAACCCGGCTGAAGGCGCGATGCTGGCGGGGTTGCTGACTGCGCCCTCGACACTGGCGCCTACCAACAACCTGCAACGTTCACAGGACCGGGCGGCCACCGTGCTCCGGCTGATGCAGGAGCAGGGCTATCTGACCACCGCCGAGATGCAGCAGAACCGAAATGCCCCGGCAGTGCTGAGCGAAGCCGCGGCGGCACGGGCAGGGGGGTACTTTGCCGATTGGGTGATGGATTCCATCCCGGACTTCCTGGGCGATCAGACTACCGAGGATGTGGTGATCCGTTCGACCCTGGACCAGCGTTTGCAGGGAGCGGCGGAAGAGGCGCTGAAATATATCTTTGAAAACAAAGTCCGCCCCGGCTCCAAGGCGCAGGCGGCCATTGTGGTGATGAGCGCCGATGGCGCGGTGCGCGCGATGGTGGGCGGCCGCAAGACGCGGGTCTCCGGCGTGTTCAACCGCGCGACCCAGGCCAAACGGCAGACCGGATCGGCCTTTAAACCCTTTGTCTATGCCACCGCACTTGAATTGGGCTACTCGCCATACGACCGGGTGCTGGACGCAAAATACTGCATGAACATTCCCGGCTCCGGCCAGTGGTGCCCCGAGAATTACACCCGGAAGTACTATGGCGAAGTCACCTTGGCGCGCGCGTTGCGGGATTCCCTGAATGTGCCAGCGGTGAAAGTCTCCGAAGCGGTGGGCCGCGACAAGGTCAGCATCGTTGCCAAGGATTTTGGCATCGACAGCGATCTGGCCGCTGGGCCGGCACTGGCGCTGGGTGCATCGGAAAGCACCCTGCTTGAGATGACGGGGGCTTATGCCGGCATCCTCAATGGGGGCTCCTCCGTGACGCCTTATGGGGTGACCGAGCTGAAACTGGTGGACGACAGCGACGCGCTGATGGGCGCCAGCGGCGGCATCGGTGAGCGGGTGATCCGCCCCGAGGCGGCGCAGCAGCTGGTCTGGATGATGGAAAAGGTGATTGCCGGCGGCACCGGCAAGCGGGCGCAGATCCCGGGCTGGCAGGCGGCAGGCAAGTCGGGGACGACGTCTGCGGCCAAGGATGCCTGGTTCATCGGGTTTACCGCGGATTACGTGGCGGGGGTCTGGATGGGCTATGACGACAACACGCCGCTGTCCGGTGTGACCGGCGGCGGCCTGCCGGCCGAGATCTGGCGTGAGACGATGGTGCGGGTGCATGACGGTCTCACCCCCAAACCGCTGCCGATGCTGGAACCCGCGCCGATTGCCCCGCCGC
>NZ_LUKH01000635.1:0-1956 GCF_001593695.1 Leisingera sp. F5
GCTTAGCCTACACGGTCTGTGGACCGATATCGGCGAGGGCGGCCTGGAATGTTATGATCCCAAAACGGGCGTGTTTGCGCCTGTCTGACAATCATGCCGGATTTTTGCCGGCACCAAAGGCAGCCGCCAGATTGGCGGCTGCTTGCGTATAGCCGCCATCGGCCCCATCGACAAAGTGGATGTGATCGTCCTCAACCGGCGAGGGCACGATGCAGGTGACCATGGCGGCGTCCTGTTCATGCAGGCCGAAATGCACCAGCCCCGCCGCGGCAGCTTGCTGCAGGCGGTCGCGGATCCGGATGCTGATGGCCGGGGTGCAATCCAGCGTCATCTTCAGCCCGTCGTCGAATTTTCGAAAATCCGAATGGGCTTTGAGCATTGACAGGTAGTGCACCGCGTCAAACGCGCCCACACGCCGTTTGCCGATAAATATCCAGGCGGCAAAGGCGCAGTGGCCTAATAGATAAAGCTTTCGCAAAAACAGGGGCAGTTTGCCGCGCGAGGCCTGTGCTTCGAGCGTCAGCCCGGCGGGCGGAAAGCGCAGTTTGGGGCCGGCATCGGGCACCGGGTGACCGTCTTCGGCAAGCTCGGAAGCCAGATCCAGAAGTTCAGCCGAGAGCCGTGCAAAGGCCCGCGGGCTGGTGCCTGGCGCGGGCTGGGCAACCACCGACAGGATAATGCCGTTGCGTGCGGGTGTATTGCTCCAGCGGCAGGACAGGCCGCTGAGGTCGGGCGGTTCTGCCTGCGGGGCGGCTGGCACTTCAAAGGCACCGGCTTTCATCTGTGCTTCGGCCCAGGCTAGGCCACCGCCGTTGAACATGGCGAAATCCGCATGGTCCGACACGGCATAGCGGGCGATCCGGACGTCCAGCCCTTCGGCGCGAATCCAGCCCATCGGCAGCATCGCCGCCCGCAGGTTGACGCCGTACTCTGCTTCGGTCCAGCTGCGCAAACCCGCCAGCACTTCTGAGGCGGTGTCTTTGTGCCGGGACGGCACCGCAAAGGAGGCGCCATCACCGCCGAAAACATAGGGGAAAGCCTCGCCCTCAAGCGCGTTGCGCATGGCTGCGATCACCGCCGCGCCGATCATGTTGACGGTCTTGTAGCGGCCCGCAGCCACCAGCCCGGTGGAGTTGACGATATCGGTGCAGCACAGGTGCCAGTCCGGCGGCAGCGGTACAAAGGCCTCTGGCGCGGCAAGGCTGTCGAAGGACCGGGTGCTTGGCAGGCCGGAATAGAAAGTGTCTGTCGTCATTCCGTTACCGCCCCAGTATCCTGTCCTAGCGACCTGCCGTTTCTACCTAAACGAATTGTGTGCCGGGGCCAAACATGCAAGCTGAGCCGCGGAAACAGTAAACCGGGGGACGGGAAATGCAGGCAGGATTGGCCTTATTGTGCTTGGCTTATGTGCTGAGCCAGTTTTTCCGTGCTTTCCTGGCGGTGCTCTCCGGCGTGCTGGGGCAGGATATCGGCGCGGCGCCGGATGATCTCGCCTTTGCGTCGGGCATGTGGTTCCTGTCTTTTGCCGCAATGCAGCTGCCGGTGGGCTGGGCGCTGGACCATGCGGGACCGCGCCGGACCGCGGCGCTGCTGCTGTTGCTGGGCGGCGGCGGCGGGGCTGCGCTGTTTGCTGCGGCCACCGGGCCCTTGCATGTCAGTATCGCGATGTTCCTGATCGGCATCGGCTGTTCGCCGGTGCTGATGGCCTCATATTACATCTTTGCGCGCCAGTACCCGCCTGCCCGCTTTGCCACCCTCGCCGCGCTGATGCTGGGGGTGGGGTCGGCGGGCAATCTGGTGGCGTCCTACCCGACCGCACTGGCGGTGGATCTGTTCGGCTGGCGGCAGACGCTGGCGGGGCTGGCAGTGGTTTCCGTGGTGGTTGCGGCAGGGATCTTTCTGACTGTCGCGGACCCGGACAAGCCGGAGGGCGAGCACAAGGGATCGGTACTCGAC
>NZ_LUKH01000636.1:0-1955 GCF_001593695.1 Leisingera sp. F5
TTGCCCGCTCTTTCGGGCACTGTGGTGCAGATCCCGAATTATTGCAAGAATCAATGGCTTCGGGGGTGTTCCTGACCGGAGGCCATTGTGGGGCCTGCGCAACAGGCAAAACAGCCGCCCTTCGCTGAAAAGGGGCGGCTGAGCCTGTTAAACGTCTGCGCAGAAATGAATTTCCTAGTTGGTGCATGGGATCGGAATTTCCACCACCTCAGCACCGCGGCGGGTGCGGATGGTACATACTTTTTCCTTTTCCACCTCTTGCGGCGCTTCCAGTGCGCCCAGGCCCAGAAGCGTGCGCTGATCCACTTCAACAACCGAAGCGATGGTGTCATCCCCGGCGCCGACCAGGGCAAGCGACAGGCGTCCGGTGGTTTGCGCCTGTGCCAGCGCGGCGACTTGCCTGGGGTGGGCCGCAACGGTAACGGTCCGGGCGATGATGGCTTCGTTGATGTCGCCGCCGGCGCTTTGGTCCACGGCCACCAGTTCCACGTTGGTCTGAATCAAGCGGGTGACCTCACCGCGGTCGCCGGCCGATCCCGGCATCATACCGGTCCAATAAACGTCCACTTTGTCTCCAGGCCGCAGGAAACCCGAAACGCCTGAGGAGACATCGACCTTGATTGCAAAGGCACGCATGCCGCGCTGCAACCGCGATGTGATGCCAGCGTCTTTTCCAGGTGCCGTGACCTTGAGGGCCATGATGGCCTCATCCGTCTCCATGGCGCGCAGCACCACCCGCAGATCATCACCGTTATGCGGCGGAAACAGCTCTTCATGGGTGGTAAAGGCACCTTCGGGAATAGCATCTTCGGGCCAGCGCACAGTGCGCACTGCGTCCTGAGATAGCCGCTCGCCGTATTTCAAGGGCTTGGTGGCGACAAAAACATCTACCAAAGGCACCGCTTCGGCGCGGGCAGCGCGTTCGCGCGCCAGTTCATTCTGATAGGCCGAGATATAGTTTTTGGCCATCATGACGGCGCCGCCCGCGAGGGCCACACCGACGATCAGTACAAGTCCGAAAACTGCACGCATTGTGTTACCTCTCATAGATTTCAGCCGGCGCCCCGTGGGGCGGAACCGGCTGCTGGATCACTCGAACTGTGGCGGCATTGCCTGCCCGCTTGCCGGACCTGCGGCGGGGCAGGCGGCAATTGGTGGTGTCCGCCAAGCCTCAGCCAAAGTTCCAGTTGCTCATAAAGTCTGCCAGCCCCTGGGCCAGTCCAAGCGCGCCGTCTTGCGTCATTCCGGCAATCAAAACAGCAAGCCCGATTGCGGCGGCGGCCAGGATAACCCAGTCAACGGTTATCGCCCCGTCGTCGCTGGCAATGAATGACCATAGTTTCTTCATGTGGCGGACCTCGCTGCCCAAAGGGGGTCAAGGGATAGGATCGCCTGCTGAGAGCAATCCCGTGTTAGTATCATTAAGCTTCATGAATAGGGCGTTAATGGGGCGTAATCCTGTGTTTTTTGCCTAATAGCCTATTAATGTGAGAGGTCAGAAAGGAAGCCTTTTTCGGCACAGAGTTCGTCTTGCTTCCTACGTCCTATGCTCATCAAAATCGGCTGAATTCGCCACTAAACTTTACGGGGGATCGGCCTCATTGCAGAGGTGCCGAATAAATAAGGCCGCCCTCCGTAGAGAGCGACCCGAATTGCTGCGCCGCGGTGCGGATTAAATGCCGCCGCCTGCGATCAGGTCGGCTTCTTGCCTTTCAGGTAGGAACCGGTGTCACTGGCCAGGGTGGATGCGCCATCCTGAACAGCTGTGTAGACCACGCCGCCCAGTGCAGCGACAGCTGCGGTCAGCACGACCCAGTCAACGGTCACGGCGCCGGATTCGTCTTTGCGGAAGTCCTTGCGGAATTTGGTGAAGAATTTGATCATGGCTGGTCCCTCCAAAGGATCTATGAATAGGTGTTGTCTTTCCGTTGCGTCAGGGTCTGCTCTCTCACCTG
>NZ_LUKH01000637.1:0-1953 GCF_001593695.1 Leisingera sp. F5
GCCGCCGGCCTCCGAAGCTGATCCGGACTACAAGGTGTTTCAAGACAGCCACGACGAGGAAATCGCCGCCGAGGACCTTGCCGAGCCTGCCGAACTGGAGCGGCTGCGCGCCTATCTCGACCAGCAGCTGGAGCCGCTGAAGGGCGCAGTATCCCGCCTGGCCAACAAGCTGCAGCGGCGCCTGCAGGCCCAGCAGAACCGCAGTTGGGAGTTTGACCTGGAGGAAGGCACGCTGGATGCCGGCCGTCTGGCCCGGGTTGTCGCCAACCCGACCACGCCGCTCAGCTTCAAGCGCGAGAAGGACACCGAATTCCGCGATACCGTGGTGACGCTGCTGCTGGACAACTCCGGTTCGATGCGCGGACGCCCGATTTCAATCGCGGCGATCTGCGCCGATGTGCTGGCGCGCACGCTCGAGCGCTGCAACGTGAAGGTCGAGGTTCTGGGCTTCACCACCCGTGCCTGGAAAGGCGGGCTGGCCCGCGAGGCTTGGCTGAACGACGGCCGCCCGCAGCAGCCCGGACGCCTCAACGATCTGCGCCATATCATCTACAAAGGCGCGGACGCCCCGATGCGCCGGACCCGGACCAACCTGGGCCTGATGATGAAAGAGGGCCTGCTGAAGGAAAACATCGACGGCGAG
The DNA here is from genome assembly GCF_001593695.1 of Leisingera sp. F5. Taxonomy (NCBI): domain Bacteria; kingdom Pseudomonadati; phylum Pseudomonadota; class Alphaproteobacteria; order Rhodobacterales; family Roseobacteraceae; genus Leisingera; species Leisingera sp. F5. Next base: position 644 of record NZ_LUKH01000637.1, read on the forward strand.
GCGCTGGAATGGGCGCACCGGCGGATGACGGCCCGGCAGGAGGCGCGCAAGATCCTGATGGTGATCTCGGACGGCGCGCCAGTGGATGATTCGACGCTCTCGGTTAACCCGGCAAACTACCTGGAAAAACACCTGCGCGATGTGATCGCAATGGTGGAGCGGCGCAAGCAGGTGGAACTGCTCGCCATCGGCATCGGCCACGACGTGACCCGCTATTACGAGCGCGCGGTGACGATCACGGACGTGGAGCAGCTGGCCGGGGCGATGACCGAACAGTTGGCGGCGCTGTTTGACAGCGACCCGCGTGCCCGCGCCCGGGTGATGGGGATCAAACGGGCGAGCTGAGGGCGCGCCCGCAACGGTGGGCTCCCGCCCCTTTTGAGCGCATCAAAGATGCGATCAAAAGCGTTGGGCCTGGCACAGCAAAGCTGTGCCGGGCAATCTCTCCCGCAAACGCAAAGATCAAACCGTGAAATTCTGGCGAGCGCGCCGCGCCGCAGGCGCGGCGCGCGGCCCAACCAGACGGGCTGCTTTTTTAAAGCAGCCTGGATGGGCGGGAGCCCACCGGGGCTGAGGCAACCATCCGGATCAGATTGCCGTGGCTGATGTGATTACCGCCGGGAGCGGCAGCGTCCAGGGGCCGGTTTCGCCATGGGCGGCGCGCACGGTTTCGCTGACCGCTTCACAGATCCGGGCGAACCGCGCAGCAGGTTGTGCCTGTAACAGCGCCTTACCCCGCACGGCGCCTTCGGCAAAGAACCGCACCGGAGCGTCCGGGTGATCAACGCTCCAGGCGCTGTTCACAACCTGTTGGGTGCAGTCTGTAAACCCGGCCTGTTGCAGGGCCGGATAGGCGATATTCGGATCCGCGTAATCATGCAGCCCGGGGCCAGGAGGCAGTTGCACATCGGGATCTCCATGCGCGCCAATGGCGCTGAACACATATCCCAACGCGGTGGGGATCGTAGGGGCATGCCAGACCGAAAACGCCAATCGCCCGCCTGGGCGCAAAACACGCCTCGCCTCGGCCAGGACCCGTGGCGCGTCGGGCACATGCAGGATGCCAAACCCGATGGTCACCACATCAAATCGGCCCGCATCAAACCGCAAATCCATTGCGTCGCCCTGGACAAAATCGACACCCGGCACCCGCACGCGCGCCAGATCCAGCATTGCCGGCGAAAAATCCAGCCCCGTCACCCGCGCCCCAGCATTCGCCAGCCCCGCCGCAACGATCCCCTGCCCACAACACAAATCCAGCGCGCGTGTGCCCTGCTCTGCCCTGACGGCGGCAACCATGGGCGCCACGC
>NZ_LUKH01000638.1:0-1951 GCF_001593695.1 Leisingera sp. F5
CCAGTTCGGTAGGATCAACAAAGCTTTTGAAGCCGTTCAGCCTGAGCTTGGAAAACCGCAAAGCTGCCCCTTCGTGATTCCGTATCGAGAAAGTTCAGCGGTTCCTATCTCGTGAGTCAACGCTCCGCACCCCCAAATCGGGGTAAATTCAGCCCAATTCACACCATATCTTGTGGATAACCCGCAGGATCCGGCGGTCTTTTGCCAAGCAGGGTGTGATCTGGCGTCAGGCGGACCGCAAAAGCCGTCCCAGCCTGGCAATCCCTTCCTCAATGGCCGTGTGGTTGGAATTGGAGAAGCTCAACCGGATCGTGTTCTGACCGCTGCCATCTGCAAAAAACGCCTGGCCGGGGACAAAGGCCACCCGCTCCGTTTCCAGCGAGCGGGCCAGCAGCTGCGCTCCGTCCTTGTCCGCCGGCAGGGTGATCCAGACAAACATACCGCCCTCGGGCCGGGTCCAGTCCATGCCGTCCGGCATGTGCTCCGCCAGGGCCGCCAGCATGACATCACGGCGGCGCTGATAGACCGCATGCAGCTGCTCTACATGTTCGTCGAAACAGGTCTCCGCAACGCCATGCACGGCCATCTGGTTGATGGTCGAGGTGTGCAGATCTGCCGCCTGTTTCAGCAGCACCATCTGTGCGATCACCGGCTTGGCAGCCACCGCCCAGCCGATCCGCAGCCCAGGCGACAAAGTTTTGCTAAACGATCCGCAATAAACCGTCCGGCAGTCCTCGATCGAGCCCTTCTCTTCCTGTTCCAGCGCCAGTACCGGCGGCACGGGGTGCCCGTCGTAGCGCAGCGACTGATAGGCCGCGTCCTCGATAATGGCGCAGTCCAGCGTGTCCGCCAGTTCCAGCAGCCGCAGCCGCCCGGCGCGGTCCAGGGTCTCGCCGGTCGGGTTGGCAAAATCCGGTGAGAGATAGGCAAATTTCACCGCGCTGCCCGCCTCAGCCGCGGCTTCGGCATAGCTTTCGGGCAAGCGGTTTGTCTTCAGCGATAGCCGGTCATAGCGCGGCTCATAAGCGTTGAAGGCCGCCAGCGCGCCCAGATAGGTCGGCCACCCGACCAGGGCAGTGTCGCCCGGTGACAGGAACAGCTTCCCCAGATAGTCCAGCGCCTGCTGCGAGCCGGAAGTGATCAGCACGTTCTCTGGCTCACAGACGATGCCAATCTTCGCCATCTCCGCCACGATCCACTGGCGCAGCGGCAGGTAGCCCTCGCTCACCGAATACTGCAGTGCCTGAGCCTGCCGCTCAGGCGTCAGCGCATTCTTGAAGGCTTCGGCAAATTCATCGGCCGGGAACAGCGCCGGATCCGGGATGCCGCCGGCAAAGGAGATGATATCCGGCTGATCCAGCAGCTTCAGAAGCTCACGGATTTCCGACGCCTTCATCCGGCTATTGCGGGTGGCAAAGATCTGATCCAGTTGCATGCTTCACTCCTCGTTGAACATCTAGGGTCACGGTAGGAGTCTCCAAATTAAAGTCAACAATGCTGACCTATTGTTGCAACCTTCGTGATGCGGTCCGCTCTTGCGGCCACCCGCCCCGCGTGGTCATATAAATTGACCAATCCGCCAGAGCGACAAGATGCCCTTCCAGAAAGTCCAGCCCGAGAAACTCTCCGCCTCCGTCGTAAAACAGATCGAACAGCTGATTCTACGCGGCATCCTTTCGCCCGGTGAAAGGCTGCCTGCCGAACGGGAGCTGGCGGAGCGGCTGGGCGTCTCCCGCCCCTCTTTGCGCGATGCCATCGGCGAACTGCAGGACCGCGGCCTGCTGGCGTCCAAGGCCGGCTCCGGCGTGTTTGTGGCGGATGTCCTGGGCTCCGCCTTCTCCCCTGCCCTGATCCAGCTGTTCGCCACCCATGACGAGGCGGTGTTCGACTACCTGTCTTTCCGCCGGGACATGGAGGGGCTGGCCGCGGAGCGCGCCGCCCGGTTCGGGTC
>NZ_LUKH01000639.1:0-1950 GCF_001593695.1 Leisingera sp. F5
TTGGTCTCAATGATGCCCGAGCGGCCGCCGCCGATGGCGGAGCAATAGGACAGGCCGGTTTCCAGTGCTTTGCCGGTGGCGTCGTTGTGAACCGCAACCAGGCAGGGCACGCCGCCGCCTTTGGTGTATTCGCCACGCACGGTGTGGCCGGGGCCTTTGGGCGCCATCATGATGACGTCGACGCCTTCTTTCGGCTCAATCAGGCCGAAGTGCACGTTCAGGCCGTGGGCAAACGCGATGGCGGCACCCGGCTTGATGTTGTCGTGGACGTATTTCTTGTAGGTCTCAGCCTGCAGTTCGTCGGGCATGGTGAACATGATCACGTCGCACCAGGCGGCCGCTTCTGCGATGCCCATGACCTTCAGGCCTTCGCCTTCGGCTTTCTTGGCGGAGGGGGAGCCTTCGCGCAGGGCGACGACAAGGTTCTTGGCGCCGCTGTCGCGCAGGTTCAGCGCGTGGGCGTGGCCCTGGGAGCCATAGCCCAGGATGGCCACTTTCTTGTCCTTGATCAGGTTCACATCGCAATCGCGGTCGTAATAAACGCGCATGATCCACGTCCTTTCGTTTGGTGTTTGAGGGCATCATAGGGAAGTGCGCGGGGAAGGCGATTGCTGTTCTGCGTGATTTCAGCAGTTTCTTTGCAATAGTTATTCGTCAAAGTGCATGTTAGTGATGAAATCATGCTTGATGACCTCGACCGGCGCATTCTGCGCCATCTGCAAAGCGACCCGGCGCAATCGATTCCGGATTTGGCTGAACACCTCGGGCTCACCGCCTCGCGGCTGTCGCGGCGGCTGGAGAAGCTGCGCGAGGGGGGCGTGATCCTGGGCCAGAGGGCGATAATCGACTGGCGGGCGCTGGGGTATGAGGTGGAGGTGTCGCTGCGGGTGACGCTGGACAAGACTAACCCGCGCGCATTTGACGAATTTATTGAATCCGCCCGCGGCATTGCCGAGGTGATCGAGATCCAGACATTCCTTGGCCAGGTCGATGTGCGGCTCTCGGTGATCGCACGGGACATGCCGCATTACCAGCTGATATACCGCGCCGCCATTCTGAACCTGCCGCATATTACCGATATCGAAGCGCTGATGCATGTGGCGCGGATCAAGTCGGACGAGGTGCTGCCGCTATGAATACGCTGGATGATCTCGATTTTGCCCTGCTGCGGGCGCTGTCCGAGGACGCGACCTTATCTGCGGGTGCATTGGGACGGCAGCTGGGCCTTAGCCAGCCGGCCACTTGGCGGCGGATCAAGCGGTTGCAGGAGGCAGGTATAATCGCCGGACGCAAGCTGGATCTCGACAAGGAGAAACTGGGGTTTGGCGTCACTGTCTTTCTTGGCGTGAAGCTGGCCACCAAGGGAAGGGTCAGCCTGGAGGATTTCGAACGCGCGGTTTCGGCCATTCCCGAGGTGCAGACGGTGGAGCATGTGCTGGGCATGTATGACTACCGCTTGCGGGTGACAGCGCGGGACATCTCGGATTTCGAACGCGTGCTGCGCCGCCGGGTGATGACCCTGCCGGGGGTGGGCAATGTTGAGGCCAATGTGCTGCTGAGCGAGGAGCGCAGGCCGGGGCCGCTGGGGTGAGTCTGTGCACCTTTGTTGCCGATCCGAAACCCGCTTGGCGCAAATGCGGGTGATTTCTGTCGTGCTTGGGCTGTCTTTTCCGTTCCATTTCGCCAGTATCCCCCTTCGGAGAACGGCGGCAGCACTGTATGCCAAGGTAGGCTTTGCCAAAGCCTGCGGCACCGGCTAGCCGTTTATTGAGGAATACTAGGGAGGCCCAGATGGCACTGCTCGATACCGTGGACCCGCAGGGTCTGGATGAATTTTCGGTGGTTTTCACCGACCGCTCGCTCAATCACATGTCCAAGACCTTTCAGACCGTGATGCTGGACATCAACGGGATGCTGAAAGAAGTCTATAACGCTGAAGCGGTTGCGCTG
>NZ_LUKH01000640.1:0-1947 GCF_001593695.1 Leisingera sp. F5
GTGGCGGCCTCGGCCATTCTGGTCGGTGGTGATCCGGATCCTCTCGGGCCTAGTCAGGATTGAGCTGGCGCCCGCAGCCCGGATCGCCGAGATCGTCCATGCGCCCGGGGCCCCGCCATGCCGATGTGGTCCCAGGGCGTCCGGATCCTGGTGGCGGCGAAGTCGGTAGACTTCCGCAAAGGCCATGACGGGTTGGCCGCGCTTGTGCGGTCAGCGCTGGCCGAGGATCCGTTCACCGGAGCGGTCTTAGTGTTCCGCGCCAAGCGGGCAGACAGGATGAAGATCCTGTTCTGGGACGGTAGTGGCTTGGTCATGGCCTGCAAGCGGCTGGAGGAGAGCAGCTTCACCTGGCCTGCCATCAGCGACGGGGCGGTGACCTTGAACCGCGCCCGATCCGAGGCGCTGTTTGCCGGGCTGGACTGGCGGAGGGTACGATCCCTGGAGGCACGCCGCCCAGCTGTGGCAGAGTGACTCGGGGGGACGGAAAGACAGCCCGCCGCAGACCGGAGCAGAGTATGATCCGGCCATGTCCAGCGCCCCGCCAATTGACTTAGGCCCCGGGGCGTGCCGGGCAGAACGCGGACCAAATCCTGCAAGGCTTCGGCGGCATCCTGCAGCTGCCCTCCCGGCAGCATCCTGCGGATGCGCCTGCCGGGTGACAGACGGCTATACCGGCTGCAACCGGCTGACGCGCCCCTCGCGGACAGGCGGCGCGCCGATCACGGTCGCGCATTGCTGGGCGCATGCCCGCAGGAAGCTCAAGGAGGTCTTCGACCGCGGCGGCTCGGGGATCGCCGCCGAGGGCTTGCGCCGAATCGCAGAGTTCTACCGCATCGATGGTTAGATCCGCAGCATGGGTCCTGGTCAGCGCCTTTCTGCCCGGCACGCCCGCACCGTGCCACTGGTGACCGGGTTCAGACAATGGCTGCAGCTCCAGCGCGGCCGGATCTCGTCGAAGCCACTCCTGGGCGAGAAGTTGGCCTGCATCCACCGCCAATGGAATGGCCTGCAGACCTCCCTCCGCGACGGTCGCGTCGAGACCGGCTCCAATGCTGTTGAGAACCTGATCCGCCCTATCGCATTGACGAGGAGAAATGCGCTTTTTGCCGGCCACGGCGAAGGCGGCCGCGCCTGGGGCCGCGTCGCGTCGCTCATCGCTGCGGCGAAGATCAACGGCGTCGGGCCCTTCGCCTCCCTCAAGGCAACCCTCGAAGCCATCGCTGCCGGTCAGCCAGCCAGCCGGGTCGACGAGTTACTCCCCTGGAACTTACAGCCGTCAAGCTGATTCAGGGTGACGTGCAAACACCGCTTACAACGGGAGCGCGCCATTGGCGCAGATTGCCGTAGAAAATGCGAGGCTCTGCCTCGCGCTCCGGGATACTTTGGGCCAGAAGAATTTTGGCCAGAAGAATGATGGATCCAGTCTTCTTTCTGGTCGAAAATACTCCGGGCGAGACCCGAAGGGCGGGGGGCAGAGCCCCCTTCAATGTGTTTGCCCTCGCGCGTCCGGCCGACGGGCCCCCTCAGTCGGCGCGGCGGGGCGGCTGGATTGGCACGACGCTGCCGGGCTGCGGATCCGACCCATCCGGCGGGTTTTGCAATTGCGCCGACAGTTCCGGCAGCAGTTCGAACAGCTCGCCGCGCAACCGGCCCAGATGCGACTTGGCAATGCTTTCCTCGATATCCACATCGCGGGTCCACTGGCGCAGCTCATGCATGACGATCTGGGCATCCTCCAGCCGCGCCTTGAATGTCTCCAGCTCCTCCTGCCGCTGCTGCAAAAACAGCCGGGCACGGGCCACCTTGGCGTCGGAATAGGTCTCTGCCAGCTCGTGGCTGACCTGGCTCATCTGCGATGCCACCTCCAGCACCTGCGGTTCCAGCCCGGCCAGATCGGGGTGGGCGCGCAAAAAGGCCAGCCGCTCCTTCACCGCGTCAAACTCGGAC
>NZ_LUKH01000641.1:0-1941 GCF_001593695.1 Leisingera sp. F5
CCTGTGCGGCGCTGGATGGCCGTGCCACCCGCGAAATCGAGGAAATCCTGGCCCATGCATCCGAGAGCGGCACACGGCTGGTTATGTCCACCCACAACATGGGACAGGCGCGGCGGCTGGCGGATGAGGTGATCTTTGTCCTGCAGGGCCGCATTCATGAATTCAGTCCGGCGGGCGATTTCTTTGCCGGACCCGAAACCCCTCAGGGACGCGCATTTCTGAACGGAGATATTGTAGAATGAAACATCTGATTATTGGTGCCGTTGCCTCAATGGCAATGGCCACGGCAGCGCTGGCGGAAGAGATGAAGATGGCGGTGACCACTTCTTTCCACAATTCCGGCCTGGCCGAGATCCTGCTGCCGGAGATCAAGAACGATCTTGGTCTGGATGTGCAGCTTTTGGTTGTTGGCACCGGTCAGGCACTCCGGCTGGGCGAAGCCGGTGACGTGGATGCAATTCTGGTGCATTCGAAGAAAGCCGAAGAGACGTTCCTGGCTGGCGGATACGGCACCCACCGCCGCGAGATCATGTATAATGATTTTGTCATCATTGGTCCAAAGGCGGATCCGGCCGGCGTGTCCGGCGCAGCGGATGCTGCAAACGCGTTGCAGAAGATTGCCGGGGCAGAGACCGCCTTTGTCAGCCGCGGCGATGACAGCGGCACGCATAAGAAAGAGCTGAGCCTGTGGGCCTCGGCCGGCCTTGATCCTGTAGGTTTCGGCGACTGGTACCGCGCGGTTGGTGCGGGAATGGGGGCTGCTCTGAATACGGCATCGGGCATGGACGGTTACATCATGTCCGACCGGGCAAGCTGGCTCAACTTTGGCAACAAAGGCGGCTTGGCGCTGCTGTTTGCGGGTGATCCGGTGCTGTTCAACCAATACGCCTACATTCCGGTGAACCCGGAAAAACATGGTCACGTGAAGAACAGCCTGGCGGTGCAATTGGAGGCTTGGCTGGTTTCGCAAAAAGCGCAAGAGCTGATCAATGACTATCAGATCAATGGCGAGACGCTGTTTGTGTTCAACGCCAAACAGTAGCGATTTTTGATCTGCCGCTGAGCCTCTGCTGTCTGCGGGGGCTGTTCCATTGCGGTGGTACTCCCGCCCATTCCGGGTATCAAAGATACCCTGCAAAGGTTGGGCGTGGCAGCCGCGCTGTGCGCGGCAGGGGGCGTTGCAATTGAACAAATTGCAATTGAGGCCGAAGCGGTGGCGCGGCGCGCGGCCCAACTGAGAGGTGCATTTTCAAAATGCTCCGGAACAGGCGGGAGCCTTTTGCTTTAGGCCCCGCCGCCAACAGTCAGGGTGACCCGGTCGCCGGCAAACCAGGTGCGGCCGAACTCGACGGGGCGGTTTTCAGGATCTGTATTGATGCCGGTGGTGCGCAGGATCGGGCTGCCTTCGGCGATTTTTAGATGCAAAGCCTGGGTTGCGGTGGCGAGTTTGGCCGTGATCCGGGTTTCGGCGCGGGTGTAATCTTTCACCCCCTGTTCTTGCAGTGCCGCGGTGACTGAGCGCAGGTCTTCTAGTGCGTCCAGAATCCCCGGAAACCGGTCTGCGGGAAAGATGCTTTGAAACAGCGCGATGGGCTGGCCGTCGGCCAGCGACAACCCGTCATAGACATGCACCTGGGCACCGGGATCCAGCTGCAGCGCATTGGCTTCACGGGGTGCCGCGGCGCGGGTTTCCAGCATCAGGATCTGTTTGGCGGGACTGCGCCCCTCGCGAGTCAGGTTCTGGTGAAAGCGCACCCGCTTGCCGATCGGATAGTCCGTTGGTTTGGCCGCCACGAACACCCCGGCGCCGCGGCGCGGGTGCACCAGGCCCTGTTCCGCCATATCGGCCAACGCCCGGCGCACAGTGTGGCGGTTCACCCCGAAACGTGCCGACAGCTGCGCTTCGGCGGGCAGCTTGCCTCCGGTCTCGTAGCGGCCTTG
>NZ_LUKH01000642.1:0-1940 GCF_001593695.1 Leisingera sp. F5
GGTGAAGCCTCCGGAAAACCCGGGGCGGTTCAAGGATCCGGGCCGTCTTGTTCGTCATCGCCACGGCCGCCACGCGGGCTGGTTTACGCTCGAGCAGCGCTGTCGGCCACTTGCTGGCACGGTTGGGATGGGACCGTGTCTGCCGGACCAGAGAGGTCATGCCGACAACCAGCAACTGCCGCAGATACTGGCCGCCCATTTTGGTGATCCTGCCCAATCGCTCCTTTCGCCGCTCGACTTGTTGGCAGGCGTCAGGCCGAGCCACGCGGCGAATTCGCGGCCGTTTCTGAACTGAGGGCCACCACCAATGGCTGCAGCAATCGCCGAAGCCGTCACCGCGACGGCACCCGGGATGGTCTGCAACAACTGAACCCGCGCATCGCGTTTGGCTTCCAGCCGCAGCCCTGCCTCCTGCCTCCTGCCAGCGAACCTGGCTATGAAGGGTTCTCAATTGCTGGGACAGGTTACGGATCACGTCCTGCGCGACGGAAGGCAGCCCAAGGTCTGTACCTTCAACCACGCCTTCGGCAAAACTGTTCACCCGTGCCAGTCCGCGGGCGATGCAGACGCCGAACTCGGCCAGTAGGCTGCGCAGCGCATTGATCAACTGAGTCCGTTGGCGAACAATCAAGTCTCGCGCACGGTGCAATGACAGGAGCGCCCGTTGATCAGTGGATTTGACTTCGACGAACCGCATGGAGGGCCTGGTCACCGCCTCGCAGATTGCCGCCGCATCGATGGCGTCTGATTTGCCTCGCTTGACGTACGGCTTGACATGCATGGGCGGCATCAGCCGCACATCGTGGCCCAGCCGCGTCAGTTCGCGCGCCCGGCAATGACTGGTGCCGAAAGCTTCGATTCCGATCAGGCATGGCTCCAAACGCTCAAAAAAGGACAGAACCTGCGGGCGCCGATGCGGCCGATTGAAGACTATGTTCCCTTCTGGGGCAATCCCGTGAACCTGAAAGATGTTCTTGGCCAGATCAAGGCCGGCTGTTGCAACCTGCATTGGGCGGCTCCTCTTGCAGCAGGCAACTGCATCATGGCGCATTGCGGCGCCGGTTCGAGCAGGAGCCATCCACCCCATCGGCTATAGTGAGCAGCACTTCGGCCAATCGGAGAGAGGAGCAGGCTTTGCGCCGCTACGAGTTGACGGATCGATGCCGCGCCCTTTACGTCCCGGGCAAACCGGCAGTGATACCAAACCCCTGGTATATTTGATCAGCAAAGACAATGGCGCAGCCAGGTGCGCAGGCGCAGGCGACAACACCTTCAGGGTATGGCGTCACGCTGGGCCTGACCGATGGCCGCCAGATCACGCGCGACATCGCCCTGCAGCACGCTGCCAGTATCTGCGCATCGGTCGACGTGCCGGTGAACCGCGATTTCGAAAACGGTTTCGGAGACGATCCCGAGACTGTGAAACTGGCAGCAGAGGCCGGGCTTTCTGGGGTTTCGGTGGAAGACACGGCTGTCCCGGGGACAAATTCCAATCCGTTTGATCCGGCATTGGCACGGATAGAGGCTGCGGGGATCGTGCTGACTGCCCGCGCTGATGGCTGGCTCATGAATAGTTATGAAACAGCCGAGGCGCTGCGCCGCTGCCACGCGTTCGCCCAAGCAGGTGCAGATGTGATGTACGCCCCGCTGGTAGATGCCGGAACCACCCGCGCGCTTGCCGCCACAGGCACACTCGTCAATCTGCTGGCCGCGGGTGCGCTGCTGGAACGGGGCGATTTCACGATCCTGAAGGGGGACGCAAGCACGGCCGAGATTGATGCGATGTTAGCAGGGTGAGCCGCAAACCTGCCTTCGCCGACCTTTGCGTGCAATTCCCTCCCGGCTAGACCCAGTGAGAAACAGTGGACCACAATAACCATAAGAAAAGGCCGCCCCGGCTGGAGCGGCCTTTCCTAATTCGAACTCTCCGGCGCCTTAGG
>NZ_LUKH01000643.1:0-1936 GCF_001593695.1 Leisingera sp. F5
GCCGCAACCCTGCTGTTTGACGAAAACGAAATTCTGATCCCGGCGGTGCATCTGGTCAATGGCAGCACTGTCCGCCAGGAAACTGGCGGCACTGTCACCTATGTGCATCTCCTGTTCGACCAGCATGAAATCATCTATGCCGAAGGCGCACCCTCGGAAAGTTTTCATCCCGGCGCCCAAGCGGTCTCAGCCCTGGACACTCCGGTGCGCGAGGAACTGTTCCGGATCATGCCCGATCTGCGCTGGAGCACAGGAACCTATGGCGCCACCGCGCGCCAGGTCGCAGCGCGCCACGAGGCGGCGCTTTTGCTTCAGTAAAGCCCGCCAGAGCTGATGGTGCCAAAGGTCGCCTTGGGGCCCAGCACGGCGGTGCCGCCGCTGGAGGTGGTCACTTGGCGCCCCGATTCCTGCACTTCTTCGATCAGCGGCAGGTTCGACCCCATGGCAAAGCCGCCATCATAGGTCAGGCCAAAGATCGGCTCGGCCCCGTCGCGGAAATACTCGGCCACCACATAGGCGCCTGACGCATTGTCGGGCAGCCGCGCACCGGTATAGCGGTCGATCTTGATGAAGTGGCCGCCCTCCGGCACGTCAAATGGGCCGCCGCCGAATTTCTCGGTCGCCTTGGTCATGAACTGCTGGAACACCGGGCCGCACATGGTGCCGCCATAGGCGCCGCGGCCCATCGGCCGGGGCTGGTCAAAGCCCATGTAGCAGCCAGCCACGATGTTGGAGGTGAATCCCACGAACCAGACGTCGCGGGAATCGTTGGTGGTGCCGGTCTTGCCCGCGGTGGGCACCGGCAGGTTGATCACGCTCGACGCGGTGCCGCGGTCGACCACGCCCCGCATCATCGAGGTCAGCTGATAGGCGGTGATCGGATCCATCACCTGCTCGCGGTCGGTGACAATGCGCGGCGCCTGGCCGGGGATCAGATTGGGGTCGGCACAATCCATGCAGTCGCGGTCGTCGTGGCGGTAGATGGTGTTGCCGAACCGGTCCTGCACCCGGTCCACCAGCGTCGGCTGCACCCGCTCGCCGCCGTTGGCGAACATCGCATAGGCCGCCACCATTTTATACAGCGTGGTCTCCTCCGCCCCCAGCGAGTTCGCCAGGAAGGCGCCCATGTTGTCATAGACGCCAAAGCGTTCGGCATAGCCTGCCACCACCGGCATCCCGACCTCCTGCGCCAGGCGGATGGTCATCAGGTTCCGGCTCATCTCGATGCCGGTGCGCAACGGCGTCGGCCCGTAGAACTTGTTGGTCGAGTTCTTCGGCCGCCACAGGCCTTGCGGCGTGTTGATCTCGATTGGGGCGTCGACCACGATGGTCGCCGGGCTGTAGCCGCTGTCCAGCGCCGCCGCATAGACAAACGGCTTGAAGCTGGAGCCAGGCTGGCGCAGCGCCTGGGTCGCGCGGTTGAACACAGAATGCTGGTAGGAAAAACCGCCCTGCATCGCCAGAACCCGGCCGGTGTTCACGTCCATCGCGACAAAGCCGCCCTGCACTTCCGGCACCTGGCGCAGCGACCAATGGCTGAACGTGCCGTCTTTTTCCTCGGCCCGGACCAGCACCACATCACCGCGGGTGAAATTGGCGGCAAATCCGCCCTGCATCCATTTGATGTCAGAGCGCGGTACGGTGCCCGTGCCCTCATTGTCTTCGACACCGACGGTCAGCGATTTATCACCAACCTCCAGCACCACGGCCGGATACCATTTGCCGCCCAGTTCAATGTCCCGGGACACGTCGGCACTGGCCAGCGCAGCACGCCAGCCGGCCTCATCCGCAAGCTGCACCTCTTCCAGTGTCACGCCGGTGCCACGCCATTTCCCGCGCGAGCGGTCATACTTTTGCAAACCGCCGCGCATCGCCAGCGCCGCCTCGGCCTGCATTTCGTGGTCGATGGTGGCCCGCACGGTAAAGCCGCCGGTGA
>NZ_LUKH01000644.1:0-1935 GCF_001593695.1 Leisingera sp. F5
GGGTGGCGACAATCTTCACATTGCGCGAACGTTTCATAGGGGTCTTCTCCTCCGGACCTGAAATATGTTACCGCAAACAGCGTTCAGGGTGCTTATCCCCCAATTCCCATTCTGCCGCAACTCCCGTAAACAGCTTGCGGCAAAACATATCAGGCTCATGACATACACACCCTATTTTGTTCACGGCGCAGACCGCCCCGCCCGCTGGCTGATCACCTGCGACCACGCCACCAACCACGTGCCGGAATTTGCCGGCGGCGGCGACCTCGGCCTCCCGCGCGAGGATATGGAGCGCCACATCGCCTATGACGTCGGCGCCTATGAGGTGTCGAAGCTGCTGGGCGAAATGCTGGACGCGCCGGTGGTGGCCTCCAACTTCTCGCGGCTGGTGATCGACCCCAACCGCGGCGAGGACGACCCGACCCTGTTGATGAAGCTTTACGACGGCACCATCATCCCGGCCAACCGCCACGCGGGCGCGGCAGAGCTGACCGAGCGGCTGGAGAATTGCTACCGCCCCTACCACCGCGCCCTGGCGCGGCTGGCGGAACGTCCCCGCACGGTGATCGTCTCGGTCCACAGTTTCACCCGCCAGCTGCGCGGGCGCCCCCCGCGGCCCTGGGAGATCGGCATCCTGTTTCCCGAAGGTGAACGGTTCTCTCCCTTCGTGATCGACGAACTGAAAGCCGAGGGCGGCCTGTGCGTGGGCGTCAATGAGCCCTACACCGGCTATCTGCCCGGCGACGCGATTGAGACCCACGCCACCAAACCGGGCCGCCCCAACACGCTGATCGAGCTGAGGAACGACCTGATTGCCGAGCACAAGAGCCAGCACATCTGGGCCGAACGCTTGGCCGGTGTCCTGCCCAAAGCGCTGGAGGCCTCCGGCCTCTGAACCGGAATTCGACGCGAATTCCGGCCAGGAAAAATCGATTTTTCCTGGCCGTTTCCCTCAAAGGGAAACCGCCCCGCATTGCGGAACTGGCAGAAAATCCCCATATTCGTAACGGAAGCGCGGGCGAAACGGGAAAGGAGTCATCATGACCCTGGACATTCTCTCTGCTTTCTTCGGCTGGCTGACCGTGCTGCATCTTAGCTTGTTCACCCTGTCTGCCCTTTTGCTGCTGGCCCTGCGGGATTGGGTCGCCGGCCTGCACGCACGGATGTTCGGCCTGGCGCCTGCCGATGTCAGCCTCACCGTCTACCGCTGGCTCGGCACCTATAAAATTGTGATCTTTGCCACCGCGCTGGGACCGTGGGTTGCGCTGCAGCTGATCTGACGCCCCATGTGGCCCCATTGCCCGCACTAGCGTCGGCTGCTAGGCCTGTGCCAGACGCCAATATTCACTCCGGAGCCACCTCCATGGACAAGCAAACCGAGATCGAAATCCAGGCCGCCGCCTTCCGCCGCCTTCAAAAGCACCTGATGGAAGAACGCACTGACGTTCAGAACATCGACCTGATGAACATGGCCGGCTTTTGCCGCAACTGCCTGGCGCGCTGGTACCAGGAAGCCGCCAATGAACGCGGCATTGAGATGGACAAGAACGAAGCCCGCGAGATCTATTACGGCATGACCATGGCGGAGTGGAAAGCCAACTATCAGACCGAGGCCAACGCCCAAAAACAGGCCGCATTCGAGGTCGCGTTCAAGGAGAACGTGACGGACAAGCAATAGGCTGGTCAGCAGGCTTTTCAGGCCGCCGCGAGCGAACGGGCGGTTTCTGCGTCCACAGAACGGCAGTGAGTATCACCGCCCCGCCCAGAACCGTCGTCAGGCCCGGACGTTCCGCCAAGATCAAAAAGGCTAGCAAAGGCGCCAGCGGCGTCTCCAGCGCTGACAACAGCGCGGTTTCTGCCGCAGGCAACCGCCGCGCGCCCTCGCACAGCGTGACCGAGGCCACCGCAAAGACCAGCCCGAACAGCACCAGCACC
>NZ_LUKH01000645.1:0-1933 GCF_001593695.1 Leisingera sp. F5
CGAATGTTTGAGAACACTGCCGGCGATTTCCGGCCCGGTTCCCGTCGCGGAAAGGAGGACCCATGGTTGTAAGTAAGGGCCATGAAAACGACCTCGCCTGGATGTCGGGGACATATTCCACCGACGGCCTGATGATGAGCCGTGCGATTGTGCGCGAGGGGCTGAGCAAGCTGACCGAGACCACAATCGAATTTGCCGCGACCAAGAGCCAGCCCAAGCTGCAGGATCTGGTCGGCAAGCAGATGAATGTGCATGTGATGCGCCAGCAGACAGAGCATCAGTTCAACGGGCTGTGCATTTCGGTCGAGTATCTGGGCTTTCGCAACGGGTACGAGATGTATGTGGCGGAGGTGCGCCCCTGGTTCTGGCTGCTGACGCGGACCAGCGATCTGCGGGTGTTTCAGGAAAAGACCTCGGTCGATATCATCAAACAGCTGTTCAGCGAGTACGGTTTCAGCGATTTCACCGACAAGCTGAGCGATTCCTATGAGGCGCGCGAATACTGCCTGCAATACCGTGAAAGCGACTATGCCTTCCTGTGCCGGCTGATGGAGGAAGAGGGGATATATTTCTACTTCGACAGTCCCATTGGCGATACCGCGATTGAAAAGCTGGTGCTGTGCGACGGGGTCAGCGGGCACGCGCCGATCAAGGGCGGCGCAGGGATTGAGTTCCACGCCCGTGATGACAGCGACCGTCGGCGCGAGGAGCATATCTCGGAATGGACCAAGGATGAGATCCTGACACGCGGCAAGGTCACGCTGAATGATTTCAACTTTGAAACGCCCTCGGCGGATCTGAAGGCTGCCACTGAAATCGCCAAGGGCAGCCATTCCTACGATGATTATGAAGTTTATGACTACCAGGGCCGTTATCCGTCCAAGACCCCATTGGGAGACAAGCGTTCCAGGGTGCGGATGGAAGCGGAGGCGATCAGGCACATCCGCTGGCGCGGCGCGTCCAGTGTGGCGACCCTGGGCACCGGCAGCACCTTCACGATGGAAAAACATCCGGTGAAGGAGAACAACAAGGAATATCTCGTCATTGAGACAGAGCATCATGTCAAGGTGGCTTGGGACTACGGTGAGCGGGAGAGTCAGCAGAAGAAAGAGGTTGCCACCAAAGGGGCGATGCGGCGCGACCTAAAGGCGCGCAACATGGATGTGCCCGAGGAGATGGAGCACGACGTCTATGCCTCGACGTTCAGCGCCATTCTGAAATCGGATCAGTTCCGGGCGCAGCTGGTGACCCCTTGGCCGGAAGTGCAGGGGCTGCAGACCGCAACCGTGGTCGGCCAGAGCGGCGAAGAGATCTGGACCGACAAGCATGGCCGGATCAAGATCCAGTTTCATTGGGACCGGGAAGGCAAGAAGAACGAGACTTCGTCTTGTTTTGTGCGGGTAGTGACGCCCTGGTCCGGTAAGAACTGGGGCATGGTGGCGATCCCGCGCATGGGCCAGGAGGTTGTGATTCAGTTCGAGGACGGCAACCCCGACCGGCCGATCTGCACCGGCATGCTTTACAATGCTGAAACGATGCCGCCCTATACCTATCCCGACGATCAGACACAGCTGGGGATCAAGACCAATTCCTCCAAGGGCGGCGGCGGTTACAACGAGCTGATGTTCGATGACAAGAAAGACAGCGAGCTGATGCGGGTGCAGGCCGAGAAGGATCATCAGATGCTGGTCAAGGACCGCTCAACGGTGACTGTTGGCATGGATGCTCCCGACCCGGAAGTCACTGAGGCGGACGAGAAGAGCTATGTTTTCACGGTCCAGCAGCACATGACGGAAACCGTGCATGAGGGCGACCGGACCGAAGTGGTGGAGACCGGCGACAAGTCCGAGACCATCCAGACCGGCAATATGACCTTGGACGTGGACACTGGAAACCTGACCGAAACCATTGCCACGGGGGACCATACAGAGAC
>NZ_LUKH01000646.1:0-1930 GCF_001593695.1 Leisingera sp. F5
GCCAGTGGAAAACCGCCTCGCCCTATCTCGACGCAATCCTGGCCACCGGCACAGCCCGCCGGAAAGGGCTGGAGGATGCGCTGTTCCTGAACACCCGCGGTTTTGCCGCCTGCACAACGATGGCCAATATCTTTGCCATCAAGGGCGGCCGGCTGATCACGCCGCCGGTGCACGACGGGGTCTTGCCGGGAGTGACCCGGGGGCTTCTGTTGTGCCTTGCGGCTGAGGCAGGGCTGATCGCCGAAGAAGCCTCGCTCACCGCTACGGACCTGCAGCATGCAGATGAGGTTTTCGCCTGCAACAGCCTGCGGTTGATCATGCCGGTGACCAATATTGGCGGGGTTTCGCTGCGGTTCCGGGGCGCCCTGGCCCGCTTACTGCGGGACAGGATTGCACAGGAAACCGGTATTATGCCGGCCCCGCCGGACTGGGCCGCGGATTAATCCGCGGCTGCCAGTTCCTGCTGCATCAGCACCCGGCTGGTTTCCGCAATGCTGCCGTCAATCGGGCGGAAGCTAAGCCCCAGCAGCGCCTGCGCACGGTCGCAGGACACCTCCGGCGCAGCACCCAGATGCGGCAGGACATTCTGCAGAACCGGGTCGAATTTCGCCGCAGCCCGCACCATCGAATCCGGTGCAGCGCCGGTCTTGATGGCCCGGCTCGGGAATTGCTTGGCAATCACCCTGGCAATTTCAACCATCGTCCGGGTTTCACTGGCGGCGATGATCCGCTGCCCGCAAGCGCCGTTGCGCAACAGAGCCAGCACATGGGCCTCAGCCGCATCGCGGACATCGACACAGGGAAAACCCGCATTGGGAAGTGCCGGATCCCGGCCTTTCAGGAAACGCTGAATAACCCCGATGGAAGTCGCGCCGCTGCTGCCGATGGGCGGTCCGAAGGCAAGGCCGGGGTTGATGACGGTCATCTGCAGGCCCAGCTCATCCGCCAGCGCCCAGGCCCGGCGCTCGGCGTTCAGTTTCGACAGCGCATAGGCATCCGTGCGGGGGTCCTCCGGGTCGCTCCAATCGCTTTCATCGTAACACAGGCGGCCCGGCTCCAGCGGTTTCATCGTGACCGCAACGATAGAGGACGTCAGCACAACGCGGCGCGTGCCATGGGCGGCAGCGGCGCGCAGCACCCGTTCGGTACCTTCTGCCGCCAGTTTCACCAGATGCTGCGGATTCTTGGGCGGACGGTCAGGAAAGGGCGAGGCCGTGTGGATGATCGCCCGGCACGATTGCGCCGCCAGACCCCAGCCGTTGTCAGAGGTCAGATCAGCCTCGATGAACTCCACCGACAGGCTGTCCTTGCCCAGATACTCCTGCAGCGAGGCCCGGACCGGGCCCGCCTTTTGAATGTCACGCAGGGTGATCACCACCCGCAATCCGCGAGCAAGCAAGGCCGCGGCCACATGGCGGCCCAGATAGCCGCCGCCGCCGGTGACGCAGATACGGTCTCCGGGCGCGATTGAAAATTCCTCGAGGGTATCCTCAGGCATAATCGGTCTTCCTCTTTGTGATGAACGCTGTCCGGACGGGCAGTCAGGCAGTCAGCCGGATTGTGCTTTCGGCCGGTTCAATCCGGACCCGCGCAACGGCGATGGTCATTTTGCCGCAGCGCCAGGGCTTGCCCAGAACCTTCAGGTCGTATCCGCGCGGGATCAGGATCCGCGAATAGATGAACAGCGGCATAAGCAGCAGAAACTCTGACAGGCCCTGCTGTTGGCCGAAATTGTAGATCCGGCTGGTGATCGCGTCGATTGCCTCAGACCGCTCGGTGCCGTTAAGCGACCGACAAACGCCGAACCGTGTCGCTTCCCAGACGCGGTCGCTTTTGGGCAACGGCCCGTCATATTCCTGCGAAAAACTCTTTTCGATCATATAGGTGCAGGACGTCGGCAGCAGCCGCGAGACGCCGACCACCTGATCGG
>NZ_LUKH01000647.1:0-1929 GCF_001593695.1 Leisingera sp. F5
CGATCAGGGTGTGCGGATCATGGCGCATAATCTCGCGGTCTTTGCAGGTGCCGGGTTCGGATTCATCCGCGTTGATCACCAGAAAGGCCGGCCGGCCATCGCTTTCCTTGGGCATGAAGGACCACTTCAGGCCGGTCGGGAAACCCGCGCCGCCGCGGCCGCGCAGGCCGCTGTCTTTCATGGTCTGAATAATCCAGTCGCGGCCCTTCTCAACGATGCCGGCGGTGCCATCCCAATGGCCGCGCGCCTTGGCGCCCGCCAGGTTACGCTCGTGCATCCCGTAAAGGTTGGTAAAGATCCGGTCCTGATCCTTCAGCATGTGTGCCTACCTTTGGTTTTCTTGTTCATTGGCCCGGCGCATGCGCCAGAGTTGAAATATGTTGACCAAGGCATAAATCATGCCTGCCAGAGCGGCGAAGTCGAACAGCAGCGCAAAGCGCCCCGGCAGTCCCAGCATGGGGCCGATGAACAGCGATACGGCAATCCACAGCGAAATAGTCCCGGCAATCACAAGCGCGATGTGCCGGCCCTTTGCTGCAATGGCCTGGTCCTGTTCCTTGGTCATCTGTTCCCTATCACCCGGACGCGGCCCCTGCGGGCCGCCTCCCGATCAGTCTTCCTTGTCGTCGTAGATGTGCTCTTCTTTGGCACGTTTGGCGAATTCGGTCTCATCGCCCACCTGCAGGCGCTTCGCCTGTTCAATCCAGCCGTCCCGTTCGATCCGGCCCTTGAACTTGAGCCGCGCATCAACCCAGGCGGCCTCTGCCTCAGTCCAGTCGGCAATCTGGTCGAAATGGAAGAAACCCAGTTCATTCAGGGTCTGCTCCAGCTTCGGCCCGACCCCTTTGAGAAGTTTCAGATCATCCGCCAGGCCGCCGCGGGCTTCTTTCAGGATCTCAGGCTGGCCTTCCTCTGATTGGCCGTCCGCCGCAGGTTTCTCCGCTGCCCCTTCCGGAGAGGCAGGCTCAGCCGCGTCCGATTTTCTGGGCGCCGCCTTGGCAACTTCTTCTGCCTGTTTCGCGGCAGGCTTGGGAGCCTCCGGTGCCTTGGGCGGTGCATCCGCCGCAGCACGCCCTGCGACAACGCCGTCTTTGCCAACCCAGGGGGTTAGCAGCGGCACCTCATCCCCCTGGATGCGCTTGACGCCGTCCTTGATGTCCATCGCCAGCTGCACTGACGCGTTGTACTGGGTTTTGCCGCTGTCAAAGTCTATGAGTGTAGTCAGGCCCGATTTCGGCTCGGCCGCGTAACGGCCATTCTGCGGACCCGGCGCCACCACCCTGCCCGCCGCCAGATCGTCCAGCAATTTGGTGAAGCTCTCGACGGTCAGGTCCTCGTAATAGTCCTTGCCGATCTGCGCCATCGGGGCGTTCGTGCAGGCACCAAGGCACTCGACCTCTTCCCAGGTGAATTTACCGTCGGCCGACAGGGTGTGCGGCTTCCCGGCGATCTTTTCCTTGCAGACTGCGACCAGATCCTCGGCCCCGCAGATCATGCAGGACGTGGTGCCGCAGATCTGGATATTGGCAACGGAACCGGTCGGTTGCATCTGGAACATGAAGTAGAAGGAAGTCACTTCCAGCACCCGGATATAGGCCATGCCAAGCATATCGGCGATGTGCTCGATTGCGGGTTTGGTGACCCAGCCTTCCTGCTCCTGCGCGCGCCACAAGAGCGGGATAACCGCCGAAGCCTGGCGGCCTTCAGGATATTTGGTGATCTGTGCCTCAGCCCAGGCCTGGTTGGCCGGGGTAAAGGCAAAGCTGTCGGGTTGTTCTGAGTGGAGACGGCGCAGCATCAGATCACCTTTTGGTGGGCGTTGCCCGCGCGGATGCCTCCGGCGGGAGTATTTTTGAAAAGATGAAACAGGGCAGGCAGTTTCAACGGTCAATCTCCCCGAACACGACGTCCATTGTGCCAATGATGGCG
>NZ_LUKH01000648.1:0-1929 GCF_001593695.1 Leisingera sp. F5
ACCCTTGCCACAATGGGCCTGACAGTCCCGCCGCTGCTGATCATACTGGTTGGCCCGTCGGTGCAGGGCATCATGAACATGGGCAATTGAGGCAACCGAAACATGAACGCACCAGGAGGGGCCGGGCCTGCCCGTTTCTGCCGTGGTTTTGCTGCCGCCAGCGTTGTTGCGCTGGTGGCAGCTTGCACGCCGGGCGGGCTGAAACAGGACAAGGGCAGCCCTTGGGCGCCAGGCGACAACCACCGCCAGCAGGCAGAGGACGGCCTGGTGGTCGGCCATCGGCTGATGGCGGCCGGCGAGCATGAACTGGCCCTCGACGCCTTCACCCGCGCAGCACTTGACCACGGGCTGACGCCCGAGGTTCTGTCCGGAATGGGCAGTGCCAAACTAGGCCTCAGGCGGCTGGGCCAGGCAGAAGGGCTGCTGCGCCAGGCGGTGGATGCGGACGCCTCCTGGCCGGAACCGATGAACAACCTGGGCGTGGTGCTGATGGAGCGCGGCAAAACCGCCGAAGCGGTACAGGTGTTCCAGCGCGCCTATGCGCTTGGCAATGGCGAAAGTGACGCAATCCGCGATAATTTAAGGCTGGCCCTCGCAAAGCTTGAAAATCCTGCGCATACTGACCCTCAAAATCAAGAGAGCAGTAAAAGGACGCACCAATGCGCCAGCAGTTATTTCTATTCGCTTCTCTGGCAGGGGCGCTGGTCTTGTCGGCTTGCGCGGAGAAAGCCGATGAAACCGTGGAACGGGCCTTTCAGGAAGTGAACGTCATCGACGAGAGCAATCTCAACGATGTGATGCTGACAGTGGCCGACCCGAATGAGGCGGTCGCCCATTTCCAGCGCACCTTGAAAAGCAGCCCGGACCGGATTGAGCTGCAACGCGGACTGGCGCATTCCCTGATCCGTGCCAAACGCACCACCGAAGGCACCGCCGCCTGGAAGAAAGTGGTGTCAATGAAGGGAGCCACCAGCGCAGACCATGTGCAGTTGGCAGGTGCTTTGGTGCGGAGCGGTGAATGGGACGCGGCCAAGGCCGAGCTGGATCAGGTCCCCCCCACCCACGAAACCTATGAGCGCTACCGGCTGGAGGCCGTGGTCGCCGATGCCGGCAAGGACTGGAAGCGCGCCGACAGCTTTTATGAAATTGCCACCGGGCTGACGACAAAACCTGCCAAGGTTATGAATAACTGGGGCTATTCCAAATTGACACGCGGTGATTTTGCTGGCGCCGAACGGCTGTTCGGCGAGGCGATCCGCCAGAATCACGGCCTGTTCACGGCCAAGAACAACCTGGTTCTGGCCCGCGGCGCTCAGCGGAATTACACTCTGCCGGTGATCCCGATGGATCAGACTGAACGCGCGCTGCTGCTGCACACGCTAGCGCTGTCGGCTGTAAAGCAGGGCGACGTCAAGATTGGCGAGAACCTGCTGCGCGAAGCCATCGAGACCCACCCGCAGCATTTTGAAGAAGCTTCGCGCTCGCTGGCGGCGCTGGAGAACGGCTGATCCATGCAGTTCCCGGCCCATGCTGCCCTGTGGTTCCTGCCCTTTGTGCTGCCGTTGTGCTACACGGTTGCGCTGACGGATCTGCGCGGCATGCGCATTCCCAACTGGGCCGTCGATTTGCTGGCCGTGATCTATGTTGTTGCAGGTGCGATCGTGATGCCCAGCTGGGCCGATTACGGCTGGCACCTGCTGCACTTGCCGGTCGGCATCGGCCTGGGCTACTTGTTCTATGCGGCCGGCGCTGTGGGTGCGGGCGACGCCAAATTTGCCGGCGCCGCGGCACCGTTCTTTGCCCTTGGCGACCTGCGGCTGCTGATGATCATCTTTGCCGCAACCCTGCTGGCTGGGTTCACCGCCCACCGGATCGCCAAATACACCCCCCTGCGCCGTCTGGCGCCGCAATGGCAAAGCTGGGACACCG
>NZ_LUKH01000649.1:0-1928 GCF_001593695.1 Leisingera sp. F5
CGATCCGGCTGCACAGCCCCGGCAGATAGGGGGCCTGCGGCGGTTTGCCGAACTCGCGGATATCAGCACCGGCAAAATAGGTCCTGCCCGCGCCATAGATCAGCACTGCCTTGGCGCCCTCAGCCTCAGCGCGTTCGATCCCGGCCAGCAGCCCTTTGCGCACCTCAATACCCAGCGCGTTCACAGGCGGGTTCTGCGCCTTCAAGACTGCTATCTCGCCCACGCGCTCATATGCAATGGCTTCACTCATCCGGTCTTCCTCTCTCTTCCGCGGCGGCAGCGGCTGCGCCCAGCTCCCAACAGATTAGGCACAGCAGCCGGACCGGCGCAAAGCCCCAATGGCCGCAGAAGACACGCAATCCCCTCGTCGCGGGGCTCACAGCTTCCGGCGGCCAATCATGCCAGCAGTTTCGTAACAGAAAGCGGGGAAAATGGAAACTTATTGAAACGCATTGTCCGGCAGCACTGCCGCCAGGCACCTCAGCCGGGATTCACCACCCCGCTGGAGATCCAGCCATCCAGGATTTCCAATGCCTTGGCTGAAAACTCAGCGTCATTGACGTGGCAGCCCAGCTCGTGAAGTTCGGCAGTCTCCGGGCAGGAGTCCCGCATTTCATCGCAAAAGGCCGCAAGCCCCTCCCCATCATGCAAAGGGGCACCGGGGCGGTCCCATTCGTTGCAACCGCCAGCGGGCAGCAGCACCGC
Source organism: Leisingera sp. F5 (assembly GCF_001593695.1). Classification (NCBI taxonomy): domain Bacteria; kingdom Pseudomonadati; phylum Pseudomonadota; class Alphaproteobacteria; order Rhodobacterales; family Roseobacteraceae; genus Leisingera; species Leisingera sp. F5. The sequence goes on from NZ_LUKH01000649.1 coordinate 706, forward strand.
AACAGGGGCTTTGGCAGTCGCCAGTTTACCGCAAATCGCTTGCGCCACCTGCCGCCGCTCAGCGGCTACCAGCATCGCTGAGGTGAGCAGCCGGTTGTGGGCATGTGTTTCCCGCCCCTTCAACTGCGCGGGCGTCTCTTGCCAGCCGACAAAATCCACCAGATCATAACAGCCAGGCGCCACCAGCTGCGGTGTGCCGGATCTACCTGCATTGGTCATCCGGTCAGCCCCCGCCGACAGCCCGCCGAACAAGTGGTTCGACACTTCCTGCGGGGCAAAATCCATCACCGCCGCGAAAGCGCCCTCAGCGGCCAGGCTTTCAAACGCCCGCCCGCCCATGCCGGTTGCGTGAAAGACCGCGACCTCAAATCCGCGCGTTTCCAACGCTGGTTTCAGCGCCACCATGTAACGCAGCACAGTCTTGCCAAACGACGTCATGCCGATCAGCGGCCTGTCCCGCTTGGGCGGTTCCACCGAACGTGCTGCGCCCAGAACCGCACCGGCGGCCTGCGACAGGGACGCTTTGCAGATCGAGTTCACCCCGTAAAGCCCACCTGCCCAAAGAATCATCTGCACATCCGCCGGGATCCGCTCGGGCGGCATCAGCGGTGAAAATGCGACAGTTGAGACGATGTATTTTGGCACCCCCACCGGTAATGCCGCACACATGTCCAGCGCCAGATCGGTGCCCATGGTGCCGCCCAGAACGATCACTCCGTCGATGCGGCCGTCGCGGTACAGCTCCAGTGCCTTGGAGGCCGCACCAGCCCCCATGATCTGCATGGCAATGTTTTCATCGCCAGTACCGATCGCCGCCCGGATAGAGCTGCCGCCAGCCTCCGCCACCTCATGTTTGCTTATATCCGCGGGCTGGCTGGGATCCCCCAGCACACTGACATCCATCGTCAGCACCTTGCCGCCCTGCCCGCGGATCACCTCCGCCAGATAGCTCAGTTCATCGTCTTTAGTGTCGTACGTTCCGGCAACCAGAATCGTTTTACATGTCATTTCCCGCTCCCACCTTGGCTCGCCTTCTGCGGCCAAACAGCCCCTTCTTCTTTGTCCAAATACTCCCGCCGGAGGCTGCAGGTTTTGCCCTGCAAAACCTGCATCACAACTGAATCCAGGCGGTTTTCAAATCGGTGTATTTGTCGATCGCATGCAGCGACTTATCATGGCCATTGCCGGACTGCCCGGCACCGCCCAAAGGCACAGTATTGTCA
>NZ_LUKH01000650.1:0-1928 GCF_001593695.1 Leisingera sp. F5
GGCCCCGGCCGAGATGTGCTTGACGCCGACCTTGGAATATTCTTCGTCCCAGATTTCGTTCAGTCCGTATTGGTTGAACAACACCGGTACATCCAACGAATAGCGCGAACCAAAGGGAAAATATCCCCCAAAAACGGTGACTTCGGTGGGGGAGGCCATTGAATCGTCATCTGATTGTACCGCGTCGATGGTGCCACGCTGCATGGCGCGGAACAGCTCTCCGGTCGGGACCAGTTGATCGGCATAGAACAGTTCGATCTGCATGCGGTCGCCTGCGATTTTGTTGAACATGTCAACAGCGGGCTTTACCACATGTTCGGCCAGCGCCGCGCCGGCATAGGTCTGCATCCGCCATTTGATGGTGGATTGTGCCAATGCAGGTGCTGCTAGCGGGGCGGCCATGGCGCCGACACCGGCGGTTTGCAAAAACTTGCGTCTTGATGTCATCTTCTCTCTCCTTGTTGAAATTCAGGTTGAAATCTGGCCCATGTGTCAGGGCTTCTGGTTGTTGTTATTTTCCATAGACATAGTTGGGCAGCCACAGCGCGATTTCGGGGAAGATCATCACTAGGCTGAGCGCCAGCACCATCACCAGCGCAAAGGGGATGATTGATTTATAGATGTCGCGCAGCCCGATTTCCGGCGGTGCCATTGCACGCATCAAGAACAGGTTGTAGCCAAATGGCGGCGTCATATAGGCGATCTGGGTGGTGATCGTATACAGCACCCCGTACCAGATCAGGTCGAATCCCAGCGCGCCGACCAGTGGCACATAGAGCGGCGCCACGATCACCAGCATTGCCGTGTCATCCAGGAAGGTTCCCATCAGGATGAAACTCAGCTGCATCAGGATCAGGATCATCCACGGGCTGAGGCCCAGTTGAGTGGTGAACAGGTCCTCGATCGCCTTGACCGCGCCCAGCCCGTCAAAGATTGCGCCAAACCCCAGGGCGGCCAGGATGATCCACATGAACATGCAGGAAATCGCCAGGGTGGACCGGACCGAGGTTTCGAACACCTCCCGGGTCATCCGCCCCTTGAGGATCGCCGCGACGAAGGCGGTCATTGCCCCAATGGCCGAGCTTTCCACCAGCGAGGTCCAGCCGTTGACAAAGGGAACCATCATCGTCGCAAAAATCACCAGCGGCAGCAGCCCGGCGCGCAGCAGGCGCAGCTTTTCCGACATCGGGACATTGCGTTCCTCTTCGGGCAGCACCGGGCCAAGATGCGGTTGAATGCGACACCGCACATAGATGTAGAGAATGAACATCGCCGCCATCATCAGCCCCGGCACCACGCCAGCCAGCCACAACTGGCCGACCGGTTGACGGGCAATCATCGCGTAGAGCACCAACACCACCGAAGGAGGGACAAGAATGCCCAAACTGGACCCGGCCTGGATCACACCCGTGACCATGATCTTGTCATAGCCCCGGCGCAGCAGCTCGGGCAGGGCGATGGTGGCTCCGATGGCCATACCGGCCACGGACAAACCGTTCATTGCGGAAATCAGCACCATCAACCCGATGGTGCCAATCGCCAACCCACCCTGAACCGGGCCCATCCAGACGTGGAACATTTTGTACAGATCATCGGCAATCTTGGATTCCGACAGGACATAACCCATGAAAATGAACATCGGCAGGGTCAGCAGCGGATACCATTTCATCAGCTTCATCGCTGCGGAAAAGGGGATCTCCACCCCGCCGGTGCCCCACAAGAGCATGCCCGCAACTGCCCCGACAAAGCCGATGGCGCCAAACACCCGCTGGCCGGTCATCAGCATCAGCATCATGCCGGCAAACATGACGATAGCAATCCATTCGTAGGACATCAGATTTCAACTCCGCGCAGGCGTCCGATATCCCGGAACAATTCGGCAAGGCATTGCAGCAGCATCAGAAAGACGCCGAAGCAGAGGATGGTTT
>NZ_LUKH01000651.1:0-1926 GCF_001593695.1 Leisingera sp. F5
ATTACACGTCGCTCGGGCTCGCCTGATCCGAGTCAGGCTGGCTGGAATGCTGTATACCTGAATTATTCACTCAGGTATGTCAATCTGAGTTTTTTACTAAGAAATAAAAACCCCTTGCGCGCAAGGAGATGCCATTGAAAACAGCGTGCCAAGGAGGGCTTTCGCATAGGCAAAGTCAGCCACTCAGCAGGAGGCGCTGTGGCTGATCCTATTGGTTCCTCACCGGCCAGCCGCTGCTTTGCAAAAGACACGGGTCGGCATAAGGTCGGTCTTGTTCCGCTATCAGGGAGGGGACAGTGATTGATCACGTGACTTTCGGCGTAACCGGTTTTGACCGTTCAGCTGCATTTTACGACAGCGCCTTTGCGCCCCTGGGGGTTGCGCGGCTGTTCACTGTTCCGCTCGAGCACACGGATGGCGTCAAGGTTGCCGGGTACGGCGACACCCGCCCGTGGTTCTGGCTCGCTGAAGAAGACGCAACAACCGGTAAGCTGCATATCGCGCTGACGGCCCGTGACCGTGCCAGTGTGGATGCATTCCATGCCGCCGCCCTTTTGGCGGGCGGAACAGACAATGGGGCGCCGGGCCTCAGACCGCATTATCATCCGGGCTACTATGGCGCGTTTGTCCTGGATCCTGACGGGCACAACATCGAAGCGGTCTGCCACACACCTGCAGCATAGCCTGCCTGTTCCGCTGTCTGCTGAAACAGGGAGACAAGACAAGCCGGGCAAAGCAAAACCCCGCCATACTGACGGGGTTCGCGCAATCTCAGGCCGCCTCGCCGGGGCGGTTCATGCGGTCTGGGGGCTCAGCTGCGGGTGCCGGAGAAGCGCGCCTGCCAATCCTCGCGCTGCTCGTCGGTGATCTTGGCAAAAAGCACTTCGGGCACGGTGAAGCTGTGGCCCGCGGGCAGGGCGGCCAGGGCTGCTGCCGCATCTTCGGGCCAGTTGCGGTCGTCCGAGTTCATAGCGGCCATCAGCGTGTCCGAAGCCTGCGGGATGAAGGGGGCCGAAAGCACCGCGTAAAGGCGGATCAGGTTCAGGCCCAGACGCACCTGTGCGGCGGCGCGGTCAGGGTCTTGCTTGAACACCGACCAGGGTGCCGCGGACTGCAGATATTCGTTGCCCGCGACCCAGATCGCCCGCAGCTCCTGCGCCGATTTGCGGACCTCCATCGCCTCCATATGGCGCTCATAGGCGCGGATGCGGGTGGTCAGCTCGTTGATCAGTGCCTGTTCCTGTTCGCCGTATTCGCCAGCTGCCGGAACTTCCTCGCCGAACTTGGAACGGCAGAATTTGGTGATACGTGAAACGAAGTTGCCCAGCACGTCCGCCAGATCCTTGTTCACAGACTGCTGGAAGTTCTCCCAGGTGAACTCGGAATCGCTGCTTTCCGGTGCATGGCTCAGCAGCCACCAGCGCCAGTAGTCCGCGGGCAGGATCTCCAGCGCCTGGTCCATGAACACGCCGCGCCCCTGGCTGGTCGAGAACTGGCCGCCGTCATAGTTCAGGTAGTTGAACGACTTCAGGTGGTCGACCATCTTCCACGGCTCGCCGGAGCCGAGGATGGTGGCCGGGAACGACAGCGTGTGGAAGGGGACGTTGTCCTTGCCCATGAACTGGACGTATTTGACGTCCTCGGCGCCCTTGTCGGTGCGCCACCAGCGCTGCCAGTCGGCGTCGGTCTTGCCATTGGCCTCGGCCCATTCGGCAGCAGCGGCGATATATTCGATCGGCGCATCAAACCAGACATAGAAGACCTTGCCTTCCATGCCGGGCCAGTCCGCGCCGCCCTTTTTGACCGGCACGCCCCAGTCCAGATCACGGGTGATGCCGCGGTCCTGCAGGCCGTCGCCGTCATGCAGCCATTTCTTGGCGATCGAGGTGGTCAGGATGGGCCAGTCGTTCTTGCTGTCGATCCAGG
>NZ_LUKH01000652.1:0-1925 GCF_001593695.1 Leisingera sp. F5
GCCTTGCGGCACTTGATGTTCATGAACTTCTCGGCACCCAGATCGGCGCCAAAGCCTGCCTCAGTCACCACATAGTCAGCGACTTTCAGCGCGGTCTTGGTGGCAATAACCGAGTTGCAGCCGTGGGCGATGTTGGCAAACGGGCCGCCATGCACAAACGCCGGGTTGTTTTCCAGGGTCTGCACCAGGTTCGGCTGCATCGCGTCCTTCAGCAGAACGGTCATTGCGCCCTCTGCCTTGATGTCGCGGCAGTAGACCGGGGTCTTGTCGCGGCGGTAGGCCACGATGATGTCGCCCAGGCGTTTTTCCAGGTCCTTGAGGTCGTTCGCGAGGCACAGGATCGCCATCACTTCCGAGGCCACGGTGATGTCAAAACCGGCTTCGCGCGGGAACCCGTTGGAGACGCCGCCCAGGGACGCGGTGATGGTGCGCAGGGCGCGGTCGTTCATGTCGACCACACGGCGCCATGCGACGCGGCGGGTGTCGATCTCGCACTCATTGCCCCAGTAGATGTGATTGTCGATCATTGCCGACAGCAGCGAATGCGCCGAGGTAATGGCGTGGAAGTCGCCGGTGAAGTGGAGGTTCATTTCCTCCATCGGCACCACTTGCGCATAACCGCCGCCGGCCGCGCCGCCCTTCATGCCGAAGTTCGGGCCCAAGGACGCCTCGCGGATACAGATCATCGCGTTCTTGCCGATCCGGTTCAGACCGTCGCCCAGACCCACGGTGGTGGTGGTCTTGCCTTCGCCCGCAGGCGTCGGGTTGATCGCAGTCACCAGGATCAGCTTGCCGTCTTCTTTGCCCTGCACCGAGTTGATGAAGGACTGAGACACCTTTGCCTTGTCGTGGCCGTAGGGCAGCAGATCGCTGTCCGAAATCCCGATCTTCGCACCAATCTCTTGGATCGGCTTCTTCTGCGCTTCACGCGCAATCTCGATGTCACTCTTGTAGCTCATGGCAAAGTTCCTGCTGAGTTTGCATACGATCGCCGGCAAACAAATGCCGGTTTCGCGATAGACTTAGCCAATATGCGGCAAATCACGCGCTTGATTTCCGACATTATCCTGCCTTGAAGCGGCGTAGGGCCACTCGCAGCCCCCAGCACGGTTCCTTAAAGGAAACGCTTTCCCCTAAAAGAAGGAACTCACGGCGCCCAGGCACGTTGATCCGGCACAAAAAGGGTGAATTCGCCGCCCAGAGACAGGCTTCCCGGCCGTTCTACCCAGGCGGTGATTCCCCGGCGATTCTTTGCGGCCGGCTTGAACCGGACGCCATATCCGCTGTGATCATTTTCAATCTCCCGCCCTGGCAGAACGCAAGGCCGGTTTTCCATGTCAACAGTCAAGGTCACTCCGTCCGGTCCTTGCAACCGGGATCCAGGCGGCACAAAGGTAAAGTCCGGGATGCCGCGAAGGATGATTGTGGCGCCCAAATAAGCAGGATCGAGACGCTCCATTCCCATATCCGCCGCGATCAGCGCCATCTCTTCCTCGGACAAAATTGTCAGCTGGCGGACATTGCGGATTTCGGTGCCTTCCGGATAGAGATTACGGACCCGCACGCAGGAGGCGCGGTTCTCCCCTTCGTGGCGTTCACCGGCAATGCCGCAAAACCCCAAGCGCAACCGGTCAGACGGCTCGGACTGCAGACTATCGCCGGCCGGAACCATGCCCAGCCATGCGATTTCGCCCTTGAACCCGCTGTCCCGTAATACCGGCATTGCCTGTTTCTCCTGCTGAAATTTAATCAATCCCGGCGGAGGCTACACGCTTTGGCAAAGGTTGCCAGCGCGAAAGCGCCTGCTACCCCTTTGTTTCCGGACGAGGGAATGGCGCAGCCGGCCAAAGGATCGGATCGCCAATGCGATCCGATCCAGGCGGGGGCCGCGGCAGGCAGCTTTGCTGCCTGCCGCGGCCCCCGCC
>NZ_LUKH01000653.1:0-1924 GCF_001593695.1 Leisingera sp. F5
ACACGCCGGGTGACCGAAAGCTCTGCATTGCTCGTTCCCGCTTTCGAAATGGCAGGTGACTGTTCTCGGCTTGATTGTTGAGGCGCTTGTGCGACCAAGGACCCAGGGTGGGCGCCGCCCTTTTTGTTTGGCAGCGCCATAAGAGCGAAGCTTGCCGGTGATGATCCCCCTTGCGGGCGTGTCATTTGATCAAACGGAGCGGCATCTGTTTCGCTGTCCGTTTGTCGCGCCGGCATTGCCAACTTATTTGCTCCCGCCCGAATGCGGCCTGACCCACGCCCGTCAGGCGGTCATTTCGAGTGTGTAGGCGCTCCAAAGATCGAAGGCATCGGCTCTGGCATGGTGATAGGATTTGGCGGTAGGACGATAGCGGCGGGGACGGAAGATAGTGTTGATCTGGTCATGTGCGGCCAGAAATCTCTGCGCCTGTCCAGGTGACTTGAACCGCCCCATGAGTTTCTCTCGCTTTCGGGCCGGCCGATGGAATCCTTCGATCCGGTTGTTCAAGCCCTTGTGCGCCCGATGATCAGCATTCGGCGCAAGGTTGCGGATCGGCCTGATGTAACTGCGCAGCTTGTCGGTGATCACGGCCCGCGGAGCGTCAAACCGGTCGATCAGCCGCTTTAGGAACCGGCTGGCGGCCTTCGCATTACGTTGCTTTTGCGCGAGAATATCGAGCACGTTCCCATTCGCGTCGACTGCCCGCTAGAGCCAGAACTTCTCGCCATTTATCGGAACAACAGCTTCATCCAAGTGCCATTTGTCACTGGTGCCCGGCCTGTCGCGCTTGATACAATCGGCGCAATGGCGGCCAAACCGGTTCACCCAGTTCCGGACGGTTTCCCGGCTGACCATCACGCCGCGTTCGGCAAGCCGATCCTCGACATCCGCCGTTCTGAGCGCAAAACGATGATACGCCCAGACCGCATAGGCGACGATCTCGCGAGGAAAACGGTAGCCTTTCAGGCCAGGCATCGTGCAAGGCATTTTCATCCCGGTTGCCTATGCGAAAGCCGACGGGCAAACAACTTGGCAATGCCCCCGGCATCTCGATTTCTTAGAACGGCACTCAGACAAGATCGAGGCAGCGGGACCTTTGTCTGACACCGCGCGACTTGGACGTGACGGCATGTGGATTGTCGAAGCCGATGCCGAGGAAGATGTTGATCGGCTTGTCCAAGAAGATCAGTTCTGGCCGACCGGGCTTCGCAAATCCTACGCGATCATCAAATGGACCCAAGTCTATGCAGCCGGGTCAAGACTGATCGCGCCGTCCTGACAGCGTCTTGGCCTTCAAACGGAAAACGGACACTTGCCGCGCGGACGCGAAGGTCAGCTGCGTCTGCGCTCTGCGTGAATTCGTGGTTTTAAATTTGCTGCAGGCTGCCGGAATGGCCGCATTTCTTTCTGCCGATCGGCGGGAGAAATTCGGCTGTGCAGCCCATAGGCGCGCTGCGAGCGCTCGCAGCAAAAAATCATGATGTCCGGGTAGGGCTCTGACCGAGCGTTAGCCGCGCCAGGCGTGAATGGCTGATCCCCGAGACCAGGACCGTTCAACTGGTCGGGCTTGGACTGGAAGTGAGCGGACAAAGTTGCCATCGCCCGAAAGTGATTGAATGTCCGCAATACCACCGTTTTTGGCTTATGTTTTTGGAAGAGTAGCTGGCTTTGGGCGTTCGTCAGCCCATTCAAACAAGCCGGCTTGGCCGAGATAAATGACAAAACTGTTCTCAGCAGCGGCCAAAATCAATCCGGGTGCTTTGGGCTGTCAGCCAGTCGATGGCGGCCCGGGTTCGCCGACGCGCCTGGTTGCCTTTGCCCACGTCCAGGAAATACCCGTGGGTTGGCGTGATGTCTTCGCTGAACAGGCGCACCACTCTGCCTTCGGCCAAATCCTGGTCAATCAGCGGCAGCCATCCTACGA
>NZ_LUKH01000654.1:0-1924 GCF_001593695.1 Leisingera sp. F5
GGCACTGCGGCCCTTTGCATACCGGAATAAGGCAACTGAACGATGCACAAGCTCATGATGCGGCTGGCCAAATCCATGGCCTACCTGGGCGGTGCGGTCCTCACTCTTCTGATCATTCTGACATGTGTTTCGATCGCTGGGCGTTTGCTCAACGGCGTCTTCCATGGCGATCTGATGGAGCGGATTGCACCCGGGTTCTCAAAGTGGATGACCGGTTGGGTCGGACCGGTCAACGGTGACTTTGAACTGGTCGAGGCGGGCGTGGCCTTTGCGATCTTCGCCTTTTTGCCATTGTGCCAGATCACCGCAGGCCATGCCTCGGTTGATGTTGTCGCCAATGCGTTTCCACGCGGAGTGAACCGGTTCTTGCGGATGGCGACCGAGGTTGTCTTTGCTGCGGTGCTTGTGCTGATCGCCTGGCGGCTGGGGGCCGGGCTTGCGAGTAAGTACTCCAATGGCGAGACCTCTTTCCTGCTCGAGTTTCCGATCTGGTGGGCCTACGGCATCAGCATGGTGGCAGCGGTCGTGGCGGCCATTGTGGGCACCTACATGGGTGCGGTGCGCACCATTGAATTTTTTACCGGCCGGATCCTGATCTGGGACGGCGTGGAGGGCGAACAGTGACGGCTCTTGAAATTGGCATCGCGTCCTTCCCGGTCCTGATGCTGCTGATCTTTCTGCGGGTTCCGATCGGGCTCTCAATGTTTCTCGTCGGCCTTGGCGGCCTGATCTGGGTCACGGATGGCACCCAGGTTGCGTTCGGGCGGCTGAAGAGCGAAACCTACTCGACCTTCTCCTCTTATTCGCTGACCATTGTGCCGATGTTCCTGCTGATGGGGCATTTCGCGACGCTGGGCGGCATGTCCACCGCGTTGTTCAAAGCGGCTGAAGGATTCCTAGGCCACCGCAAGGGCGGAGTTGCGATGGCGGCCATCGGCGCCTGCGCAGGCTTTGGTGCGATCTGCGGCTCGTCCTTGGCCACCGCAGCCACAATGGGCCGTGTGGCACTGCCGGAGCTGAAGCAATACGGTTATGCCGGCGGGTTTTCGACCGCAACGCTGGCGGCGGGCGGCACGCTGGGCATCCTAATTCCGCCCTCTGTGGTGTTGGTGATCTATGCGATCCTGACCGAACAGAACATCGCCAAGCTGTTCCTGTCGGCCTTCATTCCGGGCCTGCTGGCGGCATTGGGTTATGTGATCGCGATCTCGGTCTATGTGCGCCTGTTCCCGGACAGCGCCGGCACCCGCCCGCCGGTGCCGATGCGCGAGCGATTTGCTGCGCTGGTGCATGTCTGGCCGGTACTGCTGGTCTTTGGCCTGGTCGTCGGCGGTATCTACCTGGGCTGGTTCACCCCGACCGAGGGCGCGGCCGTGGGTGCATTTGGCACCGGTTTCATTGCCTGGACCAATGGCGGGCTGAACCGCGAAACACTCGCGGACAGTTTTCTGGTGACCGCGCGGTCCACCGCGATGATCTTCTTCATCGTGCTCGGCGCGGGGTTCTACAACGGTTTTCTGGCGCTGACCAAGGTGCCGCAGGAATTGGCGGACTATGTCGTCAGCATGGGGCTTAGCCCCTGGGTGGTGCTGGCGCTGATCCTGGGGTTCTATCTGGTGTTCGGTTGTCTGATGGACTCGCTGTCGATGATCCTTCTGACGATCCCGATTTTCTTTCCTGTGATCTCGGCAATGGATTTCGGCCTGCTGTCCCTGCCGGCGATGCAGGCGGACGCGGCGATGGAGGTGCTGAAGGCCGGTGTGCCCGAGGGGATGGGTGCGGAGACTCTCGCCTCGATCAAGGACGCCATTGCTGCCGGAGCCGAATTGACCCGTGAGCAGATGAAAGAGCTGGGCATCCGGGTGACCGAAGGCCGGGTGAACCGGATCGAGGCGGAATATGTCGCCATCTGGTTCGGGATCCT
>NZ_LUKH01000655.1:0-1914 GCF_001593695.1 Leisingera sp. F5
GTTCATTGTCCGCGCGATTGAAAGGGCACCGGGACCCATCAGGGCCCCGATGCAGGGGGGAGGATTACTCCGACAGCAGGCCGCTGATGCGGGCCATGGTGCCGATATCATTGGCAACCCGTGCTGCACTGTCATCAGCGCTTTGCCAATAAACCAGCGCGCCGGTTTCCTTGGCGACATTCTGGGCGCGTTCGCTCATCACCGCCTTTTCCGCAACCGCGATGATTTTGTCGCGCACATCCTGCGGGGTATCTTTGGTCACGAACAGACCGTTCCAAAGCGCGATGTTCAAGCTCTCGTCCAGCTCGCCGATGGTAGGCGCGTCGGGGGCCAGCGGGATGCGCTGATCGGTGATTGAAACCAGCACCTTGACCTGATCCAGGCAGGGCAGCACCAGCTGCAGCGTGGTGTTGATCACATCCGCATCGCCCGAGGCCAGCGTGTTGCAATCCAGCGCATCAAAGGCCGCGTCGGAACCCCACTCGAAACCGGCGTTCTTGGCGTAAGCCTTGGTCACTTGGGTCGGGGTCAGCACATCGCCGAAGTGGCCCAGCGCCACGTCGTTTTCCTTGGCATAAGCGGCCAGCTCTTCCATCGTGCTGTAGGGCGCATCGCCAGATGTGGCGATCACAAAGGGATAGGTCAGGAATATCCCCAGCGGGTCGAATTTCTCAGGCGTCAGCGGCGGGATGTCGATTTGATGCCCCATCACCGGCACCCCAATCACAAATGAGCCGACGGTATAACCATCGCTCGGTGCATTGGCGACTTCAATGGCACCGGGGAACGGCCCGCCGCCGCCGCCCGGCTTGTTCACCACAGCAGCCGCAACACCGTATTCGTTCTGAAAATCCTCGGCGATCATCCGCGTCAGCACGTCTTCCAGATCCCCCGGCGGCCACGGCACGATAAAGTTCACCGGCTTCTCCGGATATTCGGCCTGCGCGGCAACCGCGCCCAGCCCCAGTGCCGCCGCTGCGGCTGCACCTTTCATGAGGGTCTTGAGTTTCATCGTTTTCCTCCCAGTTTTCTTCCCGGCTTTCGCCGATGGTTCGTTATTTGAACCATTGGTTTGAATTTAGATTGACAGGCAGCCCGCTTATCTGTCAACAAAATTGCATCAAAGGTGCGTCTTTTTCCAAAGGCACCACCTGCCAAGACCAAACAGGGAGAACGGACAGGCCCATGGGAACGGTATCCAAAGCCTTGTCATTACTGACATATTTCAATCACGGCCGGACCGGGATCGGGCTCAGCGACCTCACTCGCCTGTCCGGTATGAACAAGGCCACCGTCTTTCGGCTGATGAGCGAGCTGCAGGAATCAGGTTTTGTCGAACAGACCGACGGCGACCGCATGTACCGGCTTGGCCCCCAGGTTCTGCGCCTGGCCGCCCTGCGCGAGGCGGCGGTTCCGATACTTTCGGTCTCGCGCCGTGTGCTGCGCGATCTGAGCGACGAGACCGGCGAAACCACCCACCTGTCGCTGTTGCAGGGAAGCCAGCTGAATTCGCTGTCGCATGCCTATTCCCCGCGCCACGCAACCAAGGTGATGATGGAGGACGCCGAAGTGCTGACCTTTCACGGCACCAGTTCCGGCATGGCGGTGCTGGCCTATGCCGACCCCTGCTTTGCTGACGCGGCACTGGCACAGCCGTTGCAGGCCCACACACCCGAGACGATCACCGATCCGCAGGACATCCGCGCCCAGCTGGCAGATGTCCGCAGCACCGGCATGGCCCAATCCATCGGCGGGTTCGAAGCGGATGTGCATTCCCACGCGGTGCCGGTTTTTGGCCCCGACCGCCAGGTGATCGGCGCGCTCGCCGTGGCCGCGCCGGTGTCCCGCATGACCACTGAACAGAAAGACCTGATCCCTGCCGCCCTGCGGCGCGCGGGCGTCACTCTCACCCAT
>NZ_LUKH01000656.1:0-1912 GCF_001593695.1 Leisingera sp. F5
CTTCAGGACAATGGATGGAGCCGGGATGGTGCTACTGGACGCTGGTAAGGGATCTGATCTGGCCATCCAGCCAGAACCGCGCCTGATCCACCCAACCGACATAGCTGCTGAGTGCCGGATCCGCCTGCGGCAGTTTTTCCGAGATCAGCGGCGCGTTGTCATAAACCATGACCAGCACCAGCGCGGCAATCACCGACAGCGAAAACCCGCGGGCGAAGCTGCTTTTGCGCTGCACCGGCGGCTCTTCCGAGGCCGCCTGCGGTGCAGGGGCTGCACTGCCTGCAGAGCGCAAAGTCGAATTGATTTCCTCGATATCTGGCAGCAATTCCTTGCGCGAACCGGTTTCAGCAGCGGCTAGCTGGCGCGGGTCTTCGCCACGGATTCGGGCCATCCTGTCGCGGGCTTGGCGGCTGCGGCGGGCGGCCTCGTCCTCGGGTGTTGCGGCGTCCTCCAGCCCCAGATCAGGTTGCGTTTCCAGGCTGTGTCCCTCTGCCGCCCGCAATGAGGCTTCGCGTTCGGCTTCTTCGCGCAGGATATCGGACAAGGCGGGATCCAGGGCACGTGTTCGCTGCGGCGCTGTTGCCGCCGCGAGTTCGTCGTCAGCGCCCCCGGTTTCGTCAGCGTCAGGCTGGCCGTCCGGATCAACGTCCTCGCTGCTCTCTCGCGGTCCAGCTGCGGGTTCTGGCGGGCCTTGCGGCGCGGAGGCAGCGCCTGGGGGGGCGTCCGGGGTTCCAGCAGGGACGTCCTTCGGCATGTCCGGCTCAGGGATGTCTTCTGCCGCTGGCGAAGGTGCAGTTTCGATTTCAACCACGTCGGGTGTTTCGACCTCGGCAGCACGTGCTGCAACAGCCCCCGCAGCCGCCTGAAACCAGGTCTGGCCGCAATTGGAACACTGCACATCCCGGCCTTCGTCTGGGATCACATCCTCGGGCACTTCGTACTGGGCTGCACAATTCGGGCAGGTCAGGCGCATCATGCTCTCCTCGGCACCATCCCGCCGGCCGGCAGGCGGCAGGTTGTTTTTCAAGGGATTATATGCGGCCTGGCGGTCCGGTGAAAGAGTCAATTGCCGTAGCTGCCCCAGCCCGGCGGCGGCGGGGGTTTCCCGGCAACAGAGCCCCATTGAAACTGCCGGCCCCATGGGGCAAAACAGCCGGGCGCTAAAAGCCAAAAAAGGCGCGTTCAGGGGGCGGCAGTGATCGAGCTGGAGAATGTGAGCTATAATTACGGCGGCGGCGAGCTGCTGGATGCGGTGTCAGTGCAGCTGGCGCCAGGCTCTTTTCATTTCTTGACCGGTCCATCCGGCGCAGGCAAGACAACGCTCTTGAAACTCTGCTATGGCGCGCTGATGCCGACCTCCGGCCGGGTGCGGGCCTTTAATATGGATGTGAAGGGTCTGGACCGTGACCAGATGGCCCATCTGCGCCGCCGCGTTGGGGTTGTGCACCAGGATTGCCGGTTCCTGGATCATTTACCGGTGATAGAGAACATCGCCCTGCCGCTGCTGGTCTCCGGGCGGGAGCTGACGCATGAGGAACCCAACCTGCGGGAGCTGCTGAATTGGGTCGGCCTGTCCGAGCGCGCCCATGCGCTGCCGCCGGAATTGTCGGGCGGCGAACGGCAGCGGGCGGCGCTGGCCCGCTCAGTCATCCTGTCGCCGGATGTGATTATCGCGGATGAGCCGACGGGCAACGTGGACTGGGAAATGTCGCAACGGTTGCTGCAGCTGCTGCTGGAGCTGAATCGGATGGGCAAGACCATTCTGGTGGCGACCCATGATCTGTCGCTGATCCGGGCCGCCAAGAACCAAGTGCAGGCGCGGGTGCTGCGCATCTCTAACCGGCAATTGCAGCTTGCGGGGGCGGACCTATGACCGAGGGCAAACTGCGCAAACTGATCCTGGGCGATACCC
>NZ_LUKH01000657.1:0-1906 GCF_001593695.1 Leisingera sp. F5
TACCCCTCAGGGGGACATTCAAGGCATCAGAACCTGCAGGAATTCCAGACCTGTCTTTTTTGAATTGTCATCCTGAGTTGTTTTCATAGCCACAGGAGTGTGTACAGTGGCCGAGTCTTTGCTGAGTTTTTCTGAAGTGTTGTTATTTGGGCGTTTGATCGACGACATGAAAATAGTCCCCAAATTTGCGGGGGCTGCTGTTGGCACGGTTGGCAATATGCCGAAATTGGAAGGTGCCAAAGTAAACGGCGAAACTGTTGTGCCAGATGACAAAGTTCTGGTTATGGCTCAGAATGACAAGGCCGAAAATGGCCTCTATGAAGTTGGATCGGGAAGTAACAACCCTTGGATTCATCAGCGCCAATTTCCCCAAGGCACTATACTTGAGGTTGCTCACGGTTCCCGGCAAGGTTTGTGGAAGCAGGTCGGCGATTATGACGCTGGGCAGCAGGACTATTCCAGGGCGGGAAAACGGCGGCAGAAAGGCCGGGGCAGAAACAACCTGCTTGGCGATCAGCTAAGCGATGATGCGAATCTTGCTCGTATCTACGGGTTTTCCTACGAAGGAACCTACTTTGAGTTGCCGGAGCCGGTGATTTTCCTTGTGCATGGTGACGGTGACAGTGCGACGGGTCCAGAAACGCCTGCCGGTCAGGTTCAGGTTTCCCGGGCACCGCTGAACCCTTCCGTGACCGGGGTTGCCTCGGCAGAGTATCAGATCGCAAACGACATCCGGGTCTGGGATTATGATAAGGCCGATTACTCGATCCGGATGGATGTGATGACCGGCATGCTGGAACAAGTGCTGCTGGATGTCTATTTCGGTGACGGCGGACCTTCGGTCAGCGGCGCCAAGGTCAGTGGCGCCAAAGTCAGCGGCGCCAAGGTCAGTGGTGCCAAAGTCAGCGGCGCCAAGGTGAGCGGAGCGAAAGCACGCGGAACCGGCGACTGAGCCTGAGTATCTGGCAGAGGTTTGCTGCGGCTTAATAAGAAAGGGTTGGTGTCCCTATCCTGGGCGCTGGCCTTTTAGAAACCGGCTTTCTTCAGACCTTCGACAAAATGCTGGGTGTCTTCTTCCAGCCGGTCGGGCTGCACTTCGGTCCAGCGTTTCAGTGAGAAATTCGGATGTGCTTCGCGGTGCCGGGCGGCCATGTCCCGGGCCAGTTCCATCTTGCCCATCTGTGCATAGCTGGCGGCCAGCATCCGCTGTCCCTCGGTCGGGTTGTTCATCTTGGTGAGCGTTTCGATGACTGCCTCATAGTGCTTGAGGTTGTAGTAGGCGCCGCCCAGGTGCCAGAGGTATTGATCGGGAAAATAGGGGTTCAGCCGCATTGCCTGCTGCAGGCTTTCGATGGCTGTTTCATTGTCGCCGGAATGGGCCAGTGCATCAGCATAGTCCGACAGAAGGTCGGCATCGTTCGGATTAAGCGCAAGGGCGCGCCGGTAGGCGCCAATCGCCGCGTCATGCTCTTTACGGTAAAGATGCACAAAGCCCAGCTCGCCGAAACCGCGGGCATCGGTCGGGTCGAGCTCCACCGCTTTTTGGGCATAAGACAGAGCCGTGTCCAACGCGTGTTCGGCGTCTTTGGCCCAGGAATAGCGCCAATCAATGTTCAGGGTGCGTGAAATCGCGGCCGAGGCCCGGGCATAATCCTGGTCCCGCGCAAGGGCCCGTTCGTACAGGGTTTGGGCTTCGCGGTTATCCTGCCTGGTGTAGCGGAAAATAAACTGCTGCCCGCGCAGAACAAAGCCATAGGCGGCGAGGTCAGACGGTGCTGCCTGCGCCATCCGTTTGCGTTCCTGGGCTTCGATCAGAACGGCCGTTGCCGCCACGATTGCATCGGTCACCTCGTCTTGGATGGCAAAAATATCGTCGATGTTCCGGTCATAGCGCTCGCCCCAGATC
>NZ_LUKH01000658.1:0-1904 GCF_001593695.1 Leisingera sp. F5
GCATGTGACCGATCTGGCCAAAACCCTGGGCGAAGCCGTGCTTGAACCGCTTTATGAGTTAGATATCAAACGGTTACGTCAGCAAACCGGGGCAGCTTTGGCCAGCGAAGGTGCCATGCGCGCCTTGATCCTGGATGCCGGCACCCGGGTGCTGACAGATGGCACCGACGACAACCTTTTGCGCGGCCAGCGGTATGCAGATCCCCTTCTGCGCTCCGCTGTCGATTGCAAGCAGTGGACGGTCCTGACAGGCGGCGGCCGGATCAGGGTGGCGGGTCCGGTTCTGGCAACAGCGGACACCCGGCTTGGCTATGTGGTGCTTGAGTTCTCCACCGCCCGGCTGGATCAGGAATGGAAGGCTCATGTCGGCCGGATCCTGCTGCTGTCCGGGTTTTGCGCGCTGTTTGCATCGGTTGCCGCCATCGTCATGGCCAACCGGATCACCCGGCCGGTCAAGCGGCTGACAGACTTCGCGGACAGCATTCGCCAGGGCAGCCGGCCCCAGGACGTCCCCGATTGCGGCCGTGACGAAATCGGCCGTCTGGCCCTGGCTTTCGCCGAGGTGCTGACCCATCTCGACCGCAGCAACAGCGAACTGACCGAACTGGCCGCCTCGCTTGAGGACAAAGTGAAGGAACGGACCCGCGCAGCTGAAGCCGGGAACAAGGCCAAATCCGAATTTCTGGCCACCATGAGCCACGAGATCAGAACCCCGATGAACGGGGTGCTGGGAATGGCATCTTTGCTGGAGGAAACGGATCTGGACGAGGACCAGGCGCTTTATGCCCGGACCATTTCGGACTCCGGCGAAGCCTTGCTGGAAATCATTAACGAGATACTCGATTTTTCCAAAATCGAGTCCGGCAAGCTGGAGCTCAGGAGCCAGCCGCTTGATCTTCGCGACCTGCTTTCGGGTGTTGTCCGGATGCTGGAACCCAAAGCGGCAGAAAGCCGGGTAGCCTTGAGGCTGGTTTATGATCCCGCCTTGCCCGCGGGCATTCTGGGAGACGAGGGGCGCATACGGCAGATCATCGTCAACCTGGTCGGCAACGCCGTGAAATTCACTGAGGAAGGGGTCGTGACAGTCAAAGTCACTGGAACCAATCTGACATCTCAGTCCCTGTATAACATCGCTGTCGAAGACACCGGGATCGGTATACCCGAAGACAAGCTGGCCAGCGTCTTCAACGCGTTTTCCCAGGTCAACAGTTCTGCAACCCGGGATTTCGGCGGAACCGGTCTGGGGCTGGGCATCGCCTGCCGCCTGGCACATCTGATGGGCGGCGAAATTGATGTGCGCTCCGAACTTGGGAAAGGTTCCACGTTCACGTTCAGCTGTACATTCTCCACAGTCCGGGATTCTGTTACCGGATAAGGCAGAAACCCGCCGGTAAATCCTTCCCGGGTTTTCATCACAGCAAGCAATTCGGAAATTCACAGCTGTGAGCTCCACGTTTCAGCCTCTTTGGATTTCAAAGCCAGACGATAACGGCTGCGGCAGGTGCGATGGCGGGCAAGAACATCTTCGGGCACCTCTCGCAACGGGCCGCGTCAGGTCGCCAGCCCTTGCACCGGAGTAGCGGCTGACCTGACCGGCAGTCATCAAAAACTGGATCGGGCGGCCCGAGCGCCTGTGACCGCGTGAAGCTTAATATTCATACCGCCCGTTTACAGGGAATTTGATCTCCCGGATCAGATCCTAATCCTTCAAATGCCGCACGGTCAGACGGCCACGCCCCTTTTCAGCCCCAGACCCGATGCCCTGCGGTGAACTTTCAGATACCTCGCGTCCTCCAGCCCTGCAGCTAGTTGCGCAGCAATCAATGAAAGGGAAGCATGATTGCCAGATGATCCGATTGTTCAGCGGTCGATACTCCTTCGGCGCATCAGACCACCGCAAACCG
>NZ_LUKH01000659.1:0-1903 GCF_001593695.1 Leisingera sp. F5
CTCCATGATCGACGCCTTGTTGTGGTCGCGCACTGCGATGATGAAGGGGAACCCGTGCTTCTCCACATACTCGGTGTTGAGCCGGGTGAAGGTCTCGCGCTCCTCGTCGGTCAGCATGTCCAGCCCGGCACTGGACTGTTCCGAGGTGCTCTCAGCGGTCAGGCGCCCGGCGGCGGCCAGCTTGCCTGCCAGATCAGGGTGCGCGGTCAGCACGCCCAGGCGCTCTTCTTCACTGGCGGTGCGGAAGATACGGCACAGCGCGTTGTGAACACCGGCGGCACAGTCATGCGCCGGACCCAGCTCCAGATCAAAGGCGCGGTCGGCTATCCAAGGCGAGTGCTCGAAGATCGAGCCATAGCTGGACACAAAGGCCGCGCGGTCCATCCGGCTGAGGCGCAGGTGCTTTTCGGGCGCATGGGTTGCGGCCCAATGTTCGGCAATGTCGATGCGGCGCGGGCACCAGACATCCTCGAAACCCTGGATATACTCAATAAAGCGCTTCAGGCCCGCGATCTTGCCCGGACGGCCCACCAGACGGCAGTGCAGCCCGATGGTTATCATCTTCGCAGCACCGGCTTCGCCTTCGGCGTAGATCACGTCAAAAGCATCCTTCAGGTACTGAAAGAAATGCTCACCCGTGATCCAGCCCGGCGAATTGGCGAAGCGCATGTCGTTGGCTTCCAGCGTGTAGGGAATGATCAACTGATTACGCCCGCCGGTTTCCAGCCAATAGGGCAGGTCGTCGTCGTAAGTGTCTGAGATATAATTAAATCCGCCTTCCTCAGCCACCAGCCGTACGGTGTTGGCGCTGCAGCGCCCCGTGTACCAGCCGCGCGGGCGGTCGCCGGTGACTTCGGTATGAAGACGCACAGCTTCGGCAATGGCGGCGCGCTCCTCCTCCTCTGTCATGTCCTTGTGCTCGACCCACTTCAACCCGTGGCTGGCGATTTCCCAGTCCGCGTCCTTCATCGCCTGCACCTGCTCGGGCGAGCGGGCCAGCGCGGTGGCGACGCCGTAGATGGTCAGCGGAATGCCGGCGCCGGTGAACAGCCGGTGCAGCCGCCAGAAGCCGGCCCGCGACCCGTATTCATAGACCGACTCCATGTTCCAATGGCGCTGGCCGGGCCATTGCACGGCGCCGGGAATGTCGGACAGAAAGGCCTCGGAGGCCGCATCCCCATGCAGGATGCAGTTCTCGCCGCCTTCTTCATAGTTGAGCACGAATTGCACGGCGGCTTTGGCCCCATTGGGCCACTGCGGGTCGGGTGCGGCAGCACCGTATCCGCGCAAGTCACGGGGATAGCGCGTCACGTCAGGTCTCCTGTCTTTTTATTATGTATAGAACAGATAATCCCGTTCAGCTTTCAGTATATTTTTGAAAGAACTTTTTGACTCTTCCTTCTGTATGCACTGGGCTGAACAGCGCATACTTTAAGTCAACAGAATTGAATGGAGGCTGGCATGACCGGATTTCTGACCACCCATGTGCTGGACACTGCCCGCGGCTGCCCGGCGGAAGGGCTGAAGATCGACCTTTACCGGATCGAAGGCAACGAACGCATCCACCTGCGCAGCCTGACCACCAATGACGACGGGCGCACCGATGAGCAGATCCTGCCTGCAGGTGAATTCGCAACCGGCACCTATGAGCTGGTGTTCCACGCCGGCGGCTATCTGCATACCACTGGCCAGGCGGGCGCGGACCCGCTGTTTCTGGACGAAGTGCCGCTGCGTTTTGGCATAAGCGAGGCTGACAGCCACTATCACGTGCCGCTGTTGCTGTCGCCCTACGGCTATTCCACCTACCGCGGCAGCTGAGCCGCACTTCCCAAGATACCTCTCCTCCCGCTTGGCACCTGTCGGCGGTTCCCGTCCCAGGAAACTGGGGCGGGCTTTTTCATTC
>NZ_LUKH01000660.1:0-1902 GCF_001593695.1 Leisingera sp. F5
CAACGGCGGCATGATGACCGACGTGCTGAACGCCGCAATGCGCCACGCCGGCCCTGAGCAGGGCTACGCGGTCCATTGGGTCGACCTGTGGACGGCGCATGAAGAGCCGCTGCTGTCCAATGCGCTGCTGGACGCGGGCTTCCCCTGGTACAAGCCGGATTGCGGAAACAACCCCGAAGAACCGCGCTGCAAGAACTTCCTGTTCTCGGACCCGCTGTTCGAAGTGCTGGTGCTGATGTTCACTGACAAGGCGCGGCCTCTGACCTTCACCAAGGACGAAGACCTGTTCGGCAAGACATTCTGCCGCCCGCAAGGCTATGAGACGTATCTGTTCGAGCAGCAGGGCCGCCACTGGCTGCGCGATGGCAAGGTTGAGGTGGTGCAGCCGCTGACCACTGCCGAATGCTATGAGATGGTGCTGGAAGGTAAGGCGGATGCGGTGGTGATGAATGAATTCACCGGCCGCGCGCAGATCAAGGAACTGGGCCTGTCGGACCGCTTTGACGCGGTGCCCGAACCGATCTCGATCCAGGCGCTGCACGTGATCGTGCACAAGACGCATCCCGAGGCGCAGCAGATGATGGACATGGTCAACGCCGCATTGCGCGGCATCCGCGAAGATGGCACCTATCAGGCGATCATCGAAGACCACATGGCCAGAGTGTGGGCCGGATATTGAGGGGGAAGAGCATGCTGAACAGCTTCTGCCGCCACTTGCTGGGCCTGGGGCTGCTGCTGGGGCTGCTGCCCTCGGCGGCCCTGGCGATCTGTGACGTGGAATATGTCGTGCAGCCGGGGGACAACCTGTTTTCGATCGCCGAGACCCATTACGGCGACCGCGAGCGCTGGACCATGATCTACTACCGCAACCAGGATGTTCTGGTCGGCTCGTCGGTGGTGCCGGGACGCAAGCTGCAGATCCCCTGCATCAAACAGGCGACCGCCCCGGACGCCACCCCGCTGCGCAGGCAGGAAGCTGAGATGACGCTGTTGACCGGCGGCGGCTATGCGCCCTTTACCGACAGGAGCCTGCCGGGCCAGGGCATGGTGACTGAACTGGTCAATGCGGCGCTGGAATTGGCACCCTCGCCAGTGTCTTATGCGATCAACTGGGAGGACGATTGGTCCAAGCATCTGTTTCCGATGCTGGACCAAAAGGAGTTCGATATGGGCTTCCCTTGGTTCAAGCCCGATTGCAAGGCGGAACCCGGCAATGAGCGCTGCGTGAATTTCCACTTCTCCGAACCGGTGATGGCGCTGCCGATCATGCTGTTTGTGCGGGTGGAGGATCAGTTCGCCTTTGCAGATGACACCGACGTCGAAGGCAAAACCCTGTGCCGCCCCAAGGGCTATTTCACCCACGATTTGAACCGGCAGGGGCGCCGCTGGCTGGATGACGGCAAGATCACCCTGGTGCAGCCGCATTCACCGGCCGACTGTTTCCGCATGGTGTCCGAGGGTCAGGTGGATGCGGTGGCGGTGAACTTGTTTCTGGGCGCCAGCACCATCGTCCGGGAAGGTCTGCGCGACACCGTTCTGCCGTTGGAAAAACCGCTGTCCGAGGAAGGCCTGCATGTGGTGATCTCCAAGCGCCACTGGCGCGGCACCTCGCATCTATACCGGATCAACGCAGGCCTGAAAAAGCTGCGTGAAAGCGGCCGCTTCGAGGAAATCATGTCACGCCATCTGGAGCTGTTCTGGGCTCAGCTGCAGTAACTTCAGGCCTGCCAGGCCGACGCGGTCCTGGCAGCCTCATAGCCATGGCAGGCAGCTTCGGATCCCACCTCGGGATCCGGGCCTTTGCGCTTCGCACGTTGCAGCAGCAGATACGCAGACAGGACGGCGTTTTCCTGAAACAGGGCCGGCCTCCGGTCTGTATCGCGCTGATACTCTCCCGCCCGG
>NZ_LUKH01000661.1:0-1900 GCF_001593695.1 Leisingera sp. F5
GGCCAAATCCATGGCCTACCTGGGCGGTGCGGTCCTCACTCTTCTGATCATTCTGACATGTGTTTCGATCGCTGGGCGTTTGCTCAACGGCGTCTTCCATGGCGATTTGATGGAGCGGATTGCGCCGGGGTTCTCAAAGTGGATGACCGGCTGGGTCGGGCCGGTCAACGGCGATTTTGAACTGGTCGAGGCTGGCGTGGCCTTTGCCATCTTCGCCTTTATGCCGCTGTGCCAGATCACCGCGGGACATGCCTCGGTTGATGTGGTGGCCAATACGTTTCCACGCGGAGTGAACCGGTTTTTGCGGATGGTGACCGAAATTGTCTTTGCCGCGGTGCTGATTCTTATCGCCTGGCGGCTGGGGGCTGGGCTTACGAGCAAATTCTCCAATGGCGAGACCTCCTTCCTGCTCGAGTTTCCGGTCTGGTGGGCCTACGGCATCAGCATGGTGGCGGCTGTCGTCGCCGCGATTGTGGGTCTCTACATGGGTGCAATCCGCACCATCGAATTTTTTACCGGCCGGATCCTGATTTGGGACGGCGTGGAGGGCGAACAGTGACGGCTCTTGAAATTGGCATCGCCTCCTTCCCGGTTCTGATGCTGCTGATCTTTCTGCGGGTTCCGATCGGGCTCTCGATGTTTCTGGTCGGCCTTGGCGGGCTGATCTGGGTCACGGACGGCACGCAAGTGGCGTTCGGGCGGCTGAAAAGCGAGACCTATTCGACCTTTTCCTCTTATTCGCTGACCATTGTGCCGATGTTCCTGCTGATGGGGCATTTCGCGACGCTCGGCGGCATGTCCACCGCGTTGTTCAAGGCAGCTGAAGGGTTCCTGGGCCACCGCAAAGGCGGGGTTGCGATGGCGGCCATCGGCGCCTGCGCAGGCTTTGGTGCGATCTGCGGCTCGTCCTTAGCCACCGCAGCCACCATGGGCCGTGTGGCACTGCCGGAGCTGAAGCAATACGGCTATGCCGGCGGATTTTCGACCGCGACGCTGGCGGCGGGCGGCACGCTGGGCATCCTGATCCCGCCTTCTGTTGTGCTGGTCATCTATGCGATCCTGACCGAGCAGAACATCGCCAAGCTGTTCCTATCAGCCTTCATTCCGGGCCTGCTGGCGGCTTTGGGTTATGTAATTGCAATCTCGGTCTATGTGCGGCTGTTCCCGGAAAGTGCCGGCACCCGCCCGCCCGTTCCGATGCGCGAGCGTTTTGCCGCGCTGATACATGTCTGGCCGGTGCTTCTGGTGTTCGGCCTGGTGGTGGGCGGTATCTACCTGGGCTGGTTCACTCCGACCGAGGGCGCAGCCGTGGGCGCATTTGGCACCGGCTTTATCGCCTGGACCAATGGCGGGCTGAACCGCGAAACACTGGCAGACAGCTTTTTGGTAACAGCGCGGTCCACCGCGATGATCTTCTTCATCGTGCTGGGCGCTGGTTTCTACAATGGGTTCCTGGCGCTCACAAAAGTACCGCAGGAATTGGCGGACTATGTTGTGAGCCAGGGGCTTAGCCCTTGGATGGTGCTGGCACTGATCCTGGGATTCTACTTGGTCTTCGGCTGCCTGATGGATTCGCTGTCGATGATCCTGCTGACAATCCCGATCTTCTTTCCGGTAATCTCGGCGATGGATTTCGGTCTGCTGTCGCTGCCAGCGATGCAGGCGGATGCAGCGATGGAGGTGCTGAAGGCTGGAGTGCCTGAGGGGATGGGGGCAGAGATGCTCGCCTCGATCAAGGACGCCATTGCGGCCGGAGCGGAACTCACCCGCGAGCAGATGAAAGAGCTGGGCATCCGGGTGACCGAAGGCCGGGTGAACCGGATCGAGGCGGAATATGTCGCTATCTGGTTCGGGATCTTGGTGCTGATCGTGGTCGAGGTTGGCCTGATCACCCCGCCAG
>NZ_LUKH01000662.1:0-1900 GCF_001593695.1 Leisingera sp. F5
TATTCATTCTTGATGGCATTTCGGGTTGAATTACGTGCTGACTGGAGGACCCCATGGCACCATTGGATGATAGCAAGGGCGTATGGAAGTCCGGCAAAGGCAAGGGGCGCAAGACGCCCAAAGGCCGCCAGGTTGACGACATTGCGCTGAGCGAGGTTCAGGAACTGCTGGGTGACCGCCCGCGCAACCGTGATCTTCTGATTGAATTCCTGCACCTGATTCAGGACAAATACAGCTGCCTCAGCGCGGCGCATATACGGGCGCTGGCCGAAGAGATGCGCACTGGCCAGGCGGAAATCT
The DNA here is from genome assembly GCF_001593695.1 of Leisingera sp. F5. NCBI lineage: Bacteria > Pseudomonadati > Pseudomonadota > Alphaproteobacteria > Rhodobacterales > Roseobacteraceae > Leisingera > Leisingera sp. F5. The sequence continues at coordinate 301 of NZ_LUKH01000662.1, forward strand.
ATGAAGTGGCCACCTTCTATGCCCATTTTGATGTGGTGAAGGAAGGCGAGACACCGCCGCCCGCGCTGACAATCCGGGTTTGCGACTCTCTGTCGTGCGAGCTGGCGGGTGCTGAGCAGCTGCAAAAAGCGCTGGAAGATGGGCTGGACGCGTCGCAAGTCCGCGTGCTGCGCGCACCCTGCATGGGCCGCTGCGACACCGCCCCGGTGCTGGAAATCGGTCACAACCACATCGACCATGCGACGGTTGAAAAGGTGGAAGCGGCGATTGCGGCAGATGACACACATGCGCACATCCCTGAATACGAAACCTTCGCCGCCTACGAGGCCGAAGGCGGTTATGCGACGCTGAAAGACCTGCGTGCCAATGGCGACTGGGAAGCGGTTCAGGCGAAAGTCAAAGAAGCCGGCCTGCGCGGTCTTGGCGGCGCTGGCTTTCCGTCGGGCACCAAATGGGGTTTTGTCCGCGCCAATGAAGGCCCGCGCTATCTGGCCGTGAATGGCGATGAGGGCGAACCCGGGACCTTCAAGGACCGCTACTACCTGGAGCGCACGCCGCATATCTTCCTGGAAGGCATGCTGATGGCGGCTTGGGCCGTCGAAGCTGAAAAAGCCTTTATCTACATGCGCGACGAATATCCGGCGGTGCTGGAGATCCTCGCAATCGAGATCAAGGCGCTGGAAGACGCAGGTATCGTCGAGGCAGGCTACATCGATTTGCGCCGCGGGGCAGGGGCCTATATCTGCGGTGAAGAAAGCGCGATGATCGAGTCGATCGAAGGCAAGCGCGGCGAGCCGCGCCACCGTCCGCCTTTTGTGGCGCAGGTGGGTATCTTCGGCCGTCCGACCCTCGTTCACAACGTCGAAACCCTCTATTGGGTCTGCAAAATCAACCGCGAAGGCCCTGAGTGCCTGAACTCGGTTGAGAAGAACGGCCGCAAGGGCCTGCGCAGCTACTCCGTGTCGGGCCGCGTGAAGAACCCGGGCGTGCATCTGCTGCCGGCCGGTTCCACCATCACCGATGTTATCGAAGCCTGTGGCGGGATGCTGGATGGCCATGCCTTCAAGGCGTACCAGCCGGGCGGCCCGTCCTCGGGCCTGCTGCCTGCGTCGATGCACGACATCCCGCTCGACTTTGACACGCTGCAGCCGCACGGCACTTTCATCGGGTCTGCCGCTGTTGTGGTTCTGTCCGATCAGGACTCGGCCCGCGACGCTGCGCTGAACATGCTGCGCTTCTTCGAGGATGAAAGCTGCGGCCAATGCACCCCCTGCCGGGTGGGCTGCGAGAAGGCTGTGAAGCTGATGAGCGAAAAGAAGTGGGATCAGGGCCTGCTGGAAGAGCTGAGCGCGGCGATGGTTGACACATCGATCTGCGGTCTGGGTCAGGCAGCACCTAACCCGATCCGCCTGACCATCAAACACTTCCCCGAGGAGGTTTAAGCCATGAGCGATAAAATCACTTTCACACTCGATGGCGAACAGGTTTCGGCTGAAGCAGGCCTGACCATCTGGGAAGTCGCCAACGGGATGATCGAGTCGATCGAAGGCAAGCGCGGCGAGCCGCGCCACCGTCCGCCTTTTGTGGCGCAGGTGGGTAT
>NZ_LUKH01000663.1:0-1899 GCF_001593695.1 Leisingera sp. F5
CGCAGACCCCGGCCATCCGGAACGTCACGCGGGAGCGGCGGGCGCCGGATATTCTGGAAATGGACGATGCGGCCCTGCTGGAGAATTTCCGGGAACGCTCCGGCAGCGTGTTCCATGCGACCTGCACCTGCCGGATGGGCAAGGATGCAACTGATTCCGTTCTGGACGCGCGCCTTAGGGTGCATGGGCTGGCGGGGCTGCGGGTGATCGATGCGTCCGCGTTCCCGAATGTGACCTCGGGCAACACCAATGCACCAACCATGATGCTGGCGGCGCGGGGCGCTGAAATGGTGCTGGAAGACAATGAAAACAGGCCTTTGGCAGCTGAATGACAGGGAAGTGACAGATGAAGCTCGACAAGATCGAAACCTTTGTGTTCGGCAATCCGCCGCCGCGCCACGGCGGGCGCTATTTCATCTTTGTACGTTTGACCACCGCTTGCGGCATTACCGGTACGGGGGAAATATACAACGCCACATTCGGCCCCGATCTGTGCTGTGCGATGGCCGAGGAGATGTTTGCGCGCCAGTTCGCAGGCTGTGATCCGCATCATATCGAGAAGCTGTGGCGCAAATCCTATGGCGCTGGCTACACGCTTCGGCCCGATGTGACGGTGATGGGCGTGCTCAGCGGTCTGGAGATGGCCTGTTGGGATATCATCGGCAAGGCGGCGGGCAAACCGGTCTATGAGCTGATGGGCGGCCAGGTGCATGAGCGGCTGCGCAGCTATACCTATCTCTACCCGCCGGAAGGGGATGTGTATCCGGATCCGGAGGCGCCGAATGTCTATAACGATCCGGATATCGCCGCCGAGGTTGCTTTGCAGCGGGTGAACCAGGGTTTCACCGCGGTGAAATTCGATCCTGCCGGGCCTTATACGATCTATGACGGGCATCAGCCGCGGATGGAGGATCTGGAGCGCAGCGAGATGTTCGTCAAACGCATCCGCGAGGCGGTCGGCACCCGTGCGGACCTGTTGTTCGGCACCCACGGGCAGTTCACCGTCTCTGGTGCCAAGCGGATGGCGCGGCGGCTGGAACCCTATGAACCCTTGTGGTTCGAGGAGCCGGTCCCGCCGGAAAACCCCGCCGATATGGCCGAAGTGGCGCGGTTTACCTCGGTGCCGGTTTCGACCGGTGAACGGCTGTGCACCAAGCATGAATTCGCGCGGGTGCTGGAGGCTGGTGCGGCCTCGATCCTGCAGATGGACCTGGGGCGCGTTGGCGGTCTGCTGGAGGCCAAGAAAATCGCCAGCATGGCCGAAACACGGCAGGCGCAGATCGCACCGCATCTGTATTGCGGGCCAGTGGTGGCGGCAGCAAACATCCAGATCGCAACCTGCAGCCCCAACTTCCTGATTCTGGAGTCGATCGGCACCTTTGAGGGACCTTACATGTCCTGCCTTAAATCCTCGATCACCTGGGAAGAGGGCTATGTGATCCCGTCGGCCGAGCCAGGGCTGGGCGTTGAACTGGATGACGCGGCGATTGCCGCCAGCCCCTACACCGGCAGCGAGCTGCATCTGGAGCTGGCGCAGGAGCCGGTGGTTCAGTAGCGGCTGCAAGCGCCTCCGCTACGCCGGGGGCGCCGTTGACTTGCGGGGACCAGGGACGACGGCTATCCGGCGGCGGCCGGGACCGGCCGGATGGTCCTGCGCCAGCCGGGCAACGACAACTACGCCAACGTGCTGCAGTCGGGCACCAACCAGATGGCCAGCATCACCCAGAGCGGCACCAACAACACGGTCTACTCGTCGCAGTCGGCCAACTGAATCCGGGCGCCGGATATCAAGCAGCCTGTCCGGGCCGATGCCCGGCCCGGACAGATCCTACAATGGAAAATTGAGGAAACAACATGAAACTCTTTACAACAGTTGCTGCCGCCGCGGCCCTTCTGGGC
>NZ_LUKH01000664.1:0-1897 GCF_001593695.1 Leisingera sp. F5
GTGCGTGCGGCGGGCTGCCAGGGCTCCTCCATCAGCGCGCGGAAGAACTGATCGTTGGCAGTGCCGGAGGTGGCGCCGGCATATTGCGGGTAGAGCGGCACAAACAGGATTTTCCGGCAGCCTGCCTCAACCATTTCCCGCACCTTGGACTTGGTCGAAGGGTTGCCATAGCGCATGCAGAAATCGACCATCACCTGATCGCCATAGCGCTCTTTCATCTCGGCCGCTATTTTTGCGGTTTGTTCTTTGGTGATGGTCATCAAAGGGCTTTCGCCCTTATCGTGGTTCCAGATCGATTTGTAAGCGGCGCCCGAGGAGAACGGACGTTTGGTCAGGATGATCAGCTGCAGCAGCGGTTGCCACTTCCACGATGGATAGTCGATCACCCGCTTATCGGACAGGAACTCGCTCAGATACCGGCGCATCGGCCAATAGGAGTAATCATCCGGTGTCCCGAGGTTTGCCAGCAAAATGCCGACCTTCTCTGCCGCGATCTTGGGGTGATCGGCAGGGGCGTGAGCGGGGCAATTGGCGGTCCGGGCGGTGTCCAGCATGGGCAGGTCCTGTGCGGCTGAGAATTCGTTGAACGAGGGGAAGTTACTGTCTTTACAAGTGAATGGCCAATTGGATCGCATTGGCGCAGCGATAGCGTAAACTTATGAGAGTCAGAGCTTGGTTTCCGGCACCTTCAGCGCATCGGCCAGGCGCATCTGGGCGGAACCGGGGCGCAAAGGTTTCTGCTGGCTGTCCGATGGCGACCAGCCGGTGAGGCAGACCATCTCGAAAGTTGCGGGCAGCCGGCCATCTGCGGTGGCAAAATGCTCCCGGTAGATGTGATCAGCAAGTTGGAACAGGCCACGCGGTGCCGGGCGTCTCAGGCGCTGGGCGAGGGCGCTGGTCTCTCCCATGCCGCGCAGGTCGTGGATCAAGTGCGTGAGGTCGCGGTATTCAGCGGTCAGCGGCACCAGATCGGCGACAGGAAGGGCAAACCCCGCCCGCTGCAATAAACCACCCAGATCGCGGATTTCTCCCATCGGCGCAACGCGGGGCGATAGCCCGCCCAATACGATGGTTTCGGCTTCTGCCATAGCTGCGCGCAGTTCGTGCAGGGTCTGGCCGCCGAGCATGACAACTAACAGCAGCCCGTCCTCTTTCAACGCGCGGCGGCATTGGATCAGCTGGCCAACCGGGTCATTGGCCCAATGCAAGCACATGGCGTGGATCACCACATCATGCGCACCTTCTTCCAGAGCCAGGATATCGTCATCCGGCACCACAGCTGCGCCAGGCAGAAACCCCTCCCAGACTTCCGGGAAAGGGCAGACAACGGCAGGCGCTGTAAAGGTTCTGTTAACCATGCTCAGGCGATCCTCGGCCTCATCCCGCGCCATCTGGTGCAGGAACAACGCATCCGGGCGCCGGCGTGCGCGGCGGGCTGCCAGGGTGCGGCGGTCGAAAAGCTGTGCGGGTGCTTGTGTCATGGGAGCTATTTAGATGCTGCTGGCCAGGATTCAAACCGCTGTTTCGCTGATCTACCCACCGCAATGCATGGGCTGCGGGGGGCTGGTTGGCAGCGACTTTGGCCTGTGCGGTTCTTGCTGGGCTGGGATGCATTTTATCAGCGGCACGGTCTGCGAGGGCTGCGGTGCTCCGCTGCCGGGGGAGGCGGACGGCTTCCGCCTGGAATGCGACAGCTGCCTGCGCCATCCGCGTCCTTGGAACCAAGGGCGATCTGCCCTGCTCTATGAGGAGCAAGGGCGCAAACTGGTTTTGGCATTGAAACACGGGGACCGGACGGAAATTGCGCTCATGGCTTCTGGATGGCTGGTGCAGTCGGTGCAGCCGTTGCTGAAGGGCAGTCCTTTGATATGCCCGGTACCGCTGCATTGGACCCGGT
>NZ_LUKH01000665.1:0-1897 GCF_001593695.1 Leisingera sp. F5
TTGCAATCCGGTTCCAGGCGTTGATGGTGGAGACCACCAATGTCAGTGCCGCCTGTTCACGCGGGGAAAACTGCTGTGCGACCAGATCATAGTCCGCGTCCGGCGCCGCAGTGGCCTCAATTCTTGTCAAGGCTTCGGTCCAGGCCAGGGCCGCCTGTTCCCGCGCGGAGTATAGCGAAGACTCCCGCCAGGCATTCAGGAGGTGCATCCGGTCTTCGCTCTCACCTTTCGAGCGCATGTCATGCGTGTGCATGTGGATGCAATACGCACAGCCATTGATTTGCGAGGCGCGCAGTTTCACCAATTCAATCAGGCTGTGTTCCAGGCCGCTGTCTTTCAGCGTGGCTTCAAGCGCCAGCATCGGTTGAAACAAGTCCGGTGCGATAGCGAAGTAATCAAGGCGCTGGGTCATCATTCTGTTCCTTTTCAGATGGCTTCAGGAACAGGACGAGGCAGCAAGGGCGTTTGTGACCTGCTGCCGGAAAAACACTCAAAAAAAGCCGGGGCGCCTGGATTGGGCGCCCCGGATCCGTGTCAGCGTTTGCCGTAGTAAAGGCCGACGACATGTTCCGCCTGAGCAAAGAACAGCCAGCGCGAGGTTGCGATACCTGCAATGTGCGACAGCGCCGCGAGGGCGGCAAACACATGTTTGATCACAACGCCCTGAACCGGGGTCAGGAGCAGCAAAAGCGGCAGGGCGAAACCCAGCACAAATGCAATCATCCGGAGCTTCTGGGCGTGTTTACGGCCGACCACATGCACGAACTCGCGCAACAGGTAGTTCGACCCGGTGTGCGGCGGCTCAAACGCGCGCACCGCGCCGCGGTCGCCGAGGCCGGTGGCGGTGCCGATGTCGGTGCCGGACGCCTCCAGCGCCTTGTCGCCTTTGGCCCAATAGGCCAGCTGCACCGAACCTGCGATCGCCAGCAGCCAGGGCGCCACGGCTTCGGCACCGGCCAGCAGTGCGCCGCCTGCCAGGCTGAACGACAGGAAGACCGCCGGGGTCAGCTCCATATTCCAGCGCGGGATGGTCTTGAGCTGGGTGTAGATCATCGAGGTGGTGAAGACGGTGGCAAGGCTGAGGGCAGCACCAATCCAGCCCAGCAACGTCCACTGGCTGTCAAAGAACACCGCGCCAAGCGCATAAAGTCCCATGAAAAGCAGGGCTCCAACGGCGCAGACGCCCTCGCGCGACAGCCAGCTGGTTTTCCACTGGGTGAAAGCGCGCCAGGCCCGTTCCGGGCGGCCCAGGTGGAAGGTGGAGGCCAGCAGGCCGCCGCAGGCCAGGCCAAAGGCGATGGCGTAGAACACAAAGGCCACAGCGCCGGTCACCGCAGGCTGGCCGAGGCCGAGGAAGGCCAGCAGGCCAAAGCCAAGACCCGACAGGGTGGTGAAGATAATGACGGATGGTGCGGGATGCATCAGTGCGCCCCCCCTGAAGAAGTGCCTGGAAGTTTGTCGAGTGCCTTGTCGAGCCAGCCGAGGAACCCTTGCGGCTCTTCCGCGACCGGGGCCAGCAGCGGCGCGAGGATGTCGATCTGATCCTCGATCTGGTCCTTGGGCCGGGGCGGCAGGTATTTGTTTACTGGCTTGGTGCCCATCTCCGGCATCAGATCCATACCGCCGCGCTCCTCTACCAGTTTGGAGACATCGCTGTCCGGGTCGCCGAGATCGCCAAAATGGCGGGCGCCGGCCGGGCAGGTCCGCACGCAGGAGGGGACGCGGTCCACCTCGGGCAGGTTCTCGTTATAGATCCGGTCCACACAGAGCGTGCATTTCTTCATCACACCCTCGGCCAGATCCAGTTCCCGCGCGCCGTAAGGGCAGGACCACGCACACAGGCCGCAGCCTATACAGTGGTCTTCATTCACCAGGACGATGCCGTCCTCGACACGTT
>NZ_LUKH01000666.1:0-1893 GCF_001593695.1 Leisingera sp. F5
AGTTGTGCTGCCGATCGATGGCGGCTTCATGGGAGCCGGCGTCATCAAGCGGCAGATGAACCCGTCCGGCGGGTAATACCTTCAAATCAAGCTGGTTGGCGCAGAAGCCAGCTGTTTCTTCTGCTGTTTCAGGAAACTTCAGACACTTCTTCTGCCAGCATCAGGCAAGTTCTCCTGTAAAGCACAGGAGAACTTCCATGACAGAGACTGCTCTCTCTGCCCGCGCGGACATTGCCGACAAGGCGTTAGTGCGTTCATTTTCCTATATAAATGGAAAGTGGTGCGCCGCTGCAAGCGGCGAAACCTTCCCGGTCAGCGATCCCGCGGATGGTGTTGAGCTTGGCCACGTCGCCAGCCAGTCTGCAGAAGAATCCTCTGCCGCCGTGGATGCGGCACAGGCAGCTTTCCCGGCCTGGGCAGGCCTTTTGCCACAACAGCGCGCCTCTATCCTGCGCCGCTGGTTTGAGCTGCAGTTGGAACACAAGGAAGACCTCTCCCGCATCATGGTGCTGGAACAGGGCAAACCCCTCTCTGAGGCGCGCGGCGAGATCGACTATGGCGCCGCCTTTGTGGAATTCTACGCTGAAGAGGCCAAACGCCCCAACATCGAAGGTGTGACCAGCCATTTGCCCGACGCCGAAGTGGAACTGTGGCGCGAGCCGGTGGGCGTAGCGGCGCTGATCACACCCTGGAACTTTCCCTCTGCCATGCTGACCCGCAAAGCGGCGGCAGCACTGGCGGCAGGTTGCACTGTTGTGGCGCATCCTTCGGGGGAAACCCCGTTCAGCGCCCTTGCGCTGGCAGAGCTGGCCGAACGCGCGGGTTTCCCAGCTGGTGTTTTCAACGTGGTGACTGGCAGTGCCTCCGCCATCGTTGAGCCCTGGACCCGAGACACCCGCGTGCGCGCCCTGTCCTTCACCGGCTCCACCAGTATCGGCAAGCTGCTGTACCGTCAGTCGGCGGACACGGTGAAACGGCTGGTGATGGAGTTGGGCGGCCATGCGCCGGTGATCGTCTTCAAAGGCTGTAATCTGGACAAGGCGGTGGATGAGGCGATCAAGGCTAAATTCGCCACCTCCGGCCAGGACTGCCTGGGCGCCAACCGGATCTTTGTGGAGCGGCCGGTCTATGCGGAATTCTGTGCGAAGTTCACCGCAGCTGCCAAGGCCCTGACCATCGGCAAGGGCATGGATGACTGTGACCTAGGGCCGCTGATGAACGAAAAAGCGGTGCAAAAGCAGGAGGAGCATGTGGCCGACGCGCTGGCCAAGGGCGCCACGCTGGCCTGCGGCGGCAAGCGGCATCCGCTGGGGGTACTGTTTTATGAGCCGACGGTACTGACCGGCGTGCCGGCGGAGGCGCTGATCATGTCTGAGGAGACATTTGGCCCCGTCGCCCCCATCACCCCTTTCGATACCGAGGAAGAGGTGATCGCCCGCGCCAATGACAGCGAGTATGGGCTGGTGGCCTATCTCCACAGCCACGACCCGCGCCGGATCTACCGCCTCAGCCGGGCGCTGCAATACGGCATGGTGGCAGTGAACCGCACCAAAGTCACCGGTGCACCGATCCCCTTTGGCGGAACCAAGCAGTCCGGCCTTGGCCGCGAAGGCGCCCGCCTGGGCATGGAGGAATTCACCGAGATCAAATACCTTTGCCGGGACTGGGCCTGAAACACCGAAATCCGGCGCGGATTTCGGCCCGGATTTGCACGGCAAATCCGCATCATCAAAGAGGCGGGACACTCCCGAATTCCACGCCGGAATTCGGGCCGGAATTCTCGCAGAATTCCGTCTTGCCGCAGAATTGATAAAGGAAACACGATGCTGAAGAACGACCAACTCGATCAATGGGACCGCGAGAATTTTTTCCACCCCTCGACCCATCTGGCCC
>NZ_LUKH01000667.1:0-1893 GCF_001593695.1 Leisingera sp. F5
TTTACCATCTGCGGCGCGGCGGGCGGCGAATCCCTTCAGATCCGCCTCTTCCGCAGCCCGGCTCAGAACTTTATCGAAGTCGCCCACGTCATAGGTTTCACCAGTCACGGTGCCATAGGGAAAGGCCGCCGGCTTGATGAAGTTGCGCCGCCGCAGCTCCAGCGGATCGACCCCCAGCTCGCGCGCCGCGCGGTCCATGACCCGTTCCAGCACATAGATCGCCTCGGGCCGCCCGGCGCCGCGGTAGGCATCCACCTGGGTGGTGTTGGTATAGATCCCTTCCACCTGCAGCCAGGCGGTTTGGATGTCATAGACACCGGCCAGAACCCGGCTGAACAACTGGGTCTGGATCGGCTGGCCGAAATGCGAATTGTAAGCGCCAAGGTTGCAGCGGGTGCTGACGCGGTAACCAGTAATTTTCAGATCAGCGTCAAAGGCCAGTTCCGCCAGCGAGGTCAGATCCCGCCCGCCGTTGTCGCTCAGCATCGACTCGGTCCGGTCGGCGGTCCAGAACACCGGGCGGCCCAGCGCACGGGCTGCCTGAGCGACAGCGAAATACTCCGGGTAAGGAAAGGCCTTCATACCAAAGCCGCCGCCCACATCCGGAATCGTGACTTTGACGTCTGCCTCATCCAAGCGCAACTTGGCCGCCAGCTGGGACTTGATCGCCCAGACCCCCTGCCCGCCAAAGGTGAAATGCAGCCGCCCCCCGTGCCATTCCGCAAAGCAGCCGCGCGGTTCCATCGAATTGACGATAATACGGTTATCATCCACCTGCAGCGCGACGGTATGGGCAGCGGTGCGGAACGCCTCGGCTGTTGCAGCCTCATCCCCCAGCCCCCAGTCAAAAGCGCGATTGCCCGGCACCTCTGCATGCAGCGGCTCACCACCCGGCAAAACGTCCAACTTCGCAGGCAGATCATCAATGTCGAGCTCGATCAGTTCCCCCGCATCGCGAGCCTGATCCAGCGCCTCCGCAATGACCACCGCCACCGGTTCCCCCACATAGCGCACGCGGTCCCGCGCCAGCATCGGGCGTTCGGGCGCGGCGCCGCTGGAGCCATCCCGGTTCTTCACAGTGGTGCCATCCATGGACACATCGATGCCGGCAGCCTCAAGATCCGCCAGGGTGATAACCGCATGGACACCTTCGCATTCGCGCGCATCCTCAACGTTCAGCGCCGTGATCACGCCATGCGCCACCGGGCTGCGCAATACCCAGGCGCGCAGGGCATTCGCCGGGGCCGCATCCTCGATGTACTGCCCCTGACCGGTCAGAAACCGCCGGTCCTCGACCCGCTTTACCGGTTGGCTTTTACCGAATTTGTCCATGCTTGCCCCCTCATTCGCGCTGGCTGGCGTTTCGGGGCGAGACTAACCTCAGCGGGCGGCTTGTCCAGACAACTCAATAACCGTCGCCACGTCAGACAGGCCGTAGCCATTGAATTGCGTGCTCATGGCAGAAGAATAAGCGCCAAGCCCCGGGAACAGCACATAGTCGCCGGGTGCGGCATCACCGGGCAGCGGCAACCCGTCCGGCAAACGGTCCAGACTGTCACAAGTGGGCCCGAACACCACACGCGGTTTTCGCTCGCCCGTGCGATGGGCGCCATCCCCTCCGACAACTTCCACCCGGCCCGGCAGCCCCATGTCGCGGATATCAACCAGCCCGCCATAGATGCCGTCATTCAGAAACACCACCTCGCCGCCTTTCCGCATCCCCTTGATGCGCGCCGCCAGGGTGAAGCTTTCGGAAACCATCGCCCGTCCCGGCTCGCAGATCAGCGTGGGCTTATCTATGCCAAACGCCGTGTCGGCAGCTTTGGATATGGCGGCAAAGACCTTCTCCAGATCCGGAGCCACACCGTCCCGGTTGGCCGCAAACCCGCCACC
>NZ_LUKH01000668.1:0-1891 GCF_001593695.1 Leisingera sp. F5
CCGCTACATCTAGGGTGAGATCGAGGCCGCTGACGTGGGGCTTGCCCTGGTGTGCGGCGCGGCTATACTTTGAAGCCGCGCCGAGGTGCCTATACTTTCAACGGGCGCACGGCACCCTTCAGCGAAAAATGCTCCGGAAACATGGCCGCCAGGAAGCGGAAGATGATCCGCGATGCCTCTTCCCGGTCGAAGCGGTCAGGGTGCAGCAGGAAGTCGGTCCACATGCCCTCAAGCAGTGCCAGTGTGCCATGGGTTGCATCCCGGGCCGCACCGGTGGCATCCGGTGTTCCGGCCTCGCGCACGATCCGGGAAAAGGCGTTGTGGATCATGCCGCGCAGCCGTCCGTCGCGGGTATCGGAATACTCGGCCACGGCCTTGCGGTTCCTGGCCTCACCGCGGAAGGCGTACCAGATGCTGACATTGCGCCGGTTCAGCACCCGCGCGCTGAGGTCGCCGCGCACGATCATCTCGACCCGTTCCTGCGGGCTGTCTCCTGCGGTCTGCAACAACGCTTCCAGCCCGTCGTAATATTCCTCTGACGAATGATGCGCCGCCGCCTGAACCAGGTTGTCCTTGCCGCCGAAATGCAGGTGGATCATGCCGCGTGACAGGCCGGCCCGCTGGATGATCTCGCTGACGGATGTTTCCGAAATACCTTTCTCCGCAACCGAATCCAGCACAGCCCCGATCAGGGCCTGGCGGTTCTGCTCGCGGTTCTGTTCCCGTTTTCCCGGCATCTGACTACTGTTGTTTTTGATGGCATTCACAATTCGGCACCCCGCAGCAGGCAGCGCCATGCCAGCATTGTTCGCATATCACCTGCAGAATATCCAGTAAAAATGGACGTTTGTCCATTTTCTTGAGAATCTTGTTGACAGATGCATGCCCTGACCGCCACTCTTTTATGGACGATTGTCCATTTTTTAATGCGGCATCCGCGTAAACAAAAACAGTAAGCGATACCCAGCAATGGCCGGAATTCTAAAAACCGAAGCAGGCAAAGGTCTGGCGCTCAGCGCCCCGGCTTCGCTTTATGTGGGGCTGCTGGTAGCTGCGCCGCTGGGCATTCTGGTGGCCTACAGCTTCTGGACCCAGTCCTATGTCGACATCGACAAGACGCTGACCTGGGCCAATTACGCCGAGGCCGCCACCGATCCGCTGGTGCGGCATCTAATGCTGCGCTCGATCCTGATTGCCGGGGCGGTGACCATGGCGACGGTGGCGCTGGCCTATCCGATTGCCTATTTCATCGCCTACCGCACCCGCAAGAAAACCCTCTGGCTCTTGCTGATCACCATCCCGTTCTGGTCAAGCTACCTGCTGCGGGTGTTCAGCTGGAAGCTGATCCTCGGGTTCAACGGGGTGATGAATTCCGCTCTGCTCTCAATGGGGCTGATCAACGAACCGCTGACCTTTCTTCTCTACAATGAATTCGCGGTGGTGCTGACACTGGCCCATGCCTGGGCGCCGTTTGCGATCCTGCCGATCTATGTCTCGCTGCAGAAGATCGACCGGGCATTGCTGGAGGCCGCCACCGATCTCGGGTGCTCCAAGCTGGAACGGTTCTTCCGGGTCACCCTGCCGCTGTCGGTGCCCGGCATCATCGCGGGCAGCCTGATCATCTTCATTCCGACCGTCGGCGACTACGTGACGCCCTCGCTGGTCGGCGGCTCGCAGGGCAAGATGGTGGCGAACCTCATCGAGGTGCAGTTCGGCCCCGCCAACAACTGGCCGCTGGGCGCAACGCTGTCGCTGGCGGCGATGGCCGCGGTCGGCTGTGTCGCCCTCCTGTTTGTCATCCTGGCCACCGCCCTGGGGAGGAGGATCCGTTGAGCAAACCCGTCCGTTTCCCCTGGCTGCTGGCCTATGCGGTGGCCTATCTGGCCTTCCT
>NZ_LUKH01000669.1:0-1888 GCF_001593695.1 Leisingera sp. F5
GCATGGATGAGATTAAGGGGGATGTGGCAATCTACCCGCTGCCGCATATGCCGGTGGTCAAAGACCTGATCCCGGATCTGACGCATTTCTATGCCCAGCATGCCTCTATCATGCCGTGGCTGGAAACCAAAACCAACCGCCCGGCGAAAGAGTGGAAGCAGTCGATCGAGGACCGCAAGAAGCTGGATGGGCTTTATGAATGCGTGATGTGCGCCAGCTGCTCGACCTCTTGCCCGAGCTACTGGTGGAACGGCGACCGTTACCTTGGCCCGGCAGCCCTGCTGCACGCCTACCGCTGGATCATCGACAGCCGGGATGAGGCGACGCCCGAGCGTCTGGATCAGCTGGAAGATCCGTTCAAGCTCTACCGCTGCCACACCATCATGAACTGCGCCAAGACCTGCCCCAAGGGTCTGAACCCGGCCAAGGCAATTTCACACATCAAGCAAATGATGGTCGAGCGCAGCGTTTGATGCGCAAAGATGCTGATCCGCAAGGATCCGCCGCCTGAGGGCGTCATAAATTGCACCGCCCCCGGTTTCCTGCGAAACCGGGGGTATGGTTTTGGCAGGCATTGGATTTCAGGCATGAAACTTCTTGGATGTGCCGCAGGTGCGCTGACACTGCTGGCGGGTTGCATGACGGCAACGGATCACGACCGTGTCGGCGCCGAACTGGCGGCAACCGACTCTAAGATACCGGGCTGTATCGAGGCGGCAGGCATCACTGGGCAGTACCGGGTGCGGACAGACTTCCTGGGTCATGGGGCTGGAGCCACCGTGTTGCGGAGTGTGCAGCCGGGACCGAACGTGACAGAGGCACAGGCTTCACAGGCGACCTCCTGCATCAACACCTGACGCAAACGGGTTGAGCTTCGGCAAAGCCGACCCTAGGCTGCCGGGATGCAACCGCATGTTTTTGCCATCCTTTTAGCCGGACTTGCCGGTCTTGCGATGCCGTTGGGCGGCTTCCTTGCTTGGTGTGAGCATATCCGCAACCCGATGCTCCGGGATGAGGTGCTGCACACCATCGGGGCCTTTGGCGGCGGGGCGCTGGCCTCGGCGGTGGCGCTGGTGCTGGTGCCGGAAGCGGCCGAGGTGCTGCCGCCCGCTTGGGCGGTTGGCCTGTTTGCCGCTGGCGGAGCGGTGTTTTATGCGGTCGATACGCTGTTGCAACGCCACGGCGGCAGCGGCGCCTTGCTGCTGGCGATGCTGCTGGACTACCTGCCGGAGGCGATGGCGCTGGGGGCAATGCTGGTGGCCGATGCGGCCACTGCCAAGCTGCTGGCGCTGATGATCTTCCTGCAGAACCTGCCCGAAGGCTTTGCCGCCTTCCGCGAAGTCTGGAATGGCAGCAGCCCGGCCTGGCATGTGTTGCTGGCCTTTCTCGGGCTGGCCGCGCTCGGGCCCGCCTGTGCGCTGGTTGGGCTTTTTTGGCTGGCGGACGCCCGTGCTGCGCTGGGGGCGATCATGATCTTTGCGGCTGGCGGCATTCTCTATCTGCTGTTCCAGGATATTGCGCCCAAGGCCCATTCCAGCCGCAGCAGCGTGCCGGCACTGGGTGCGGTTGCCGGTTTTGCGCTGGGGCTGGCCGGGGAGCTTCTGACCGGCTGAGACTTGCCTGCCGGGTTTGCAATGCGGTGCTTGCATGACGCCTTTGCACAATCATCTGCTGCAGCGGGTTTGGCCTGCGCCTATCCTCCTGCGCAAGGGAGGACCGTGCCAGACTATGGAGGCAACCCGATGGACCCCGTGAAACCGCAAAAGAAGCAGGCTGCACAAGACGCGCTGGACGCGCTGGAGCAAGCCTTCGCCTACTACACCCCGGAACCGCTGCCGGCGGTTGAGCAGGCTGACCCCGGCGAATGGGTGATCGAATACTATCAGGC
>NZ_LUKH01000670.1:0-1880 GCF_001593695.1 Leisingera sp. F5
GCGCATCGTTGTAGCTGGACCAATTCGTCGTACGGTAGCGGGCTGGTGTGGGCTTGCTCATCTGCCCCGTCTAACCGCATGGATTCGTGATGTGAATCCTTAGCACTCAGAGTTCTGCAACAACGCCCTATCTGTCCCCCACCGAGTTTTCCTCGCAGACACTGTGCGCGCCTAGTGTCCGCAGACAGTCAGTCATTGCGACCGACATTCATCATTGCACACATCAATCTATCGACGACATCATCTGCGCCTTGATTGCCGACTTTTAGCCCGTCCAGGTCAACAGAGGCGTGCAGAATGACGGGCGCCAGCGTTGTCTTCGGCTCCTGATCAAACCAGTTCTCAAAATCTCCGGCGGCACTGGTCACCTGAAAGCCAGGCCGCCGGAGGTTTCAAAGGTTACTCAGCTGCAATCGGTTCGCCGGCCAGTGCCGGGTAGTCTGTGTAACCCTTTTCGTCACCGCCGTAGAGGGTGGCTGGATCCAGCTCATTCAGCGGCACGTCCTTCTCTAGCCGGTCAACCAGATCCGGGTTTGAAATGAATGGCCGTCCGAAGGCCACCAGATCCACGGATCCGGTTTCGACCGCCTCGACCGCCATGTTGCGGTCATAAGCATTGTTGCCCATTTTCACACCGTCAAACAGGTCATATAGCGCCTTCAGATCGCCGCCCTCCGGGATATCACGCGGGCCCCCGGTTTGGCCTTCCACCATATGGAGATAGGCTAGACCGTATTCGTTCAGCAATTTGACTGCATGGGAGAATGTCGCCTGCGGGTTGCTGTCGGAGATGTTGTTGACGTCCGAAAACGGGCTGAGGCGAACACCGACGCGGTCAGCGCCCCAGACATCCACAATCGCGTCCATGACCTCCTTCAGGAACCGCACCCTGTTCTCAACCGGGCCGCCATATGCGTCGTCGCGTTTGTTGGACTCGTCCCGCAGGAACTGATCGATCAGATACCCGTTGGCGGCATGGACTTCGACACCGTCGAACCCGGCCCTCCTGGCGTTCTCCGCAGCCCGCCGGTAGTCCGCGACGATACCTGATATTTCCTCGGCGCCCAAAGCCCGCGGATCCGATGTTTCGACAAACTGCTCACCGTCAAAGGTCATGGCCTTGGCACCAATTGCGGATGGTGCAACAGGGGCACCGCCGTCCGGCTGCAAGCTGGTGTGGGAAATCCGGCCCACGTGCCAAAGCTGGATCACGATTTTGCTGCCCGCAGCATGGACGGCATCAGTCACCTTCTTCCAGCCCTCGACCTGCGCTTCTGAATAAATGCCGGGAGTCCAGGCATAGCCCTTGCCCTGGGGCGAGATCTGGGAAGCTTCGGTGATGATCAGGCCAGCTCCCGCCCGCTGGGCATAATACTTGGCCTGCAGTTCATGGACGCTGTCATCTTCAGCCCTGGCCCGGTTACGGGTCAACGGTGCCATGACAACGCGGTTTTTCAGATCGATTGCACCGGCTTTGGCGCCGGAGAACAGTTTTTCATCAGCCATTGCTGTTTCCTTCTTGGCTCTGCTTGGTTCAGACATTTTCGGACTACCTAGTCCAAAATTAGAGTCGCCGTTTCTTACTGTGGTTCCAGGTTCTGATGTCCGCGGGAGACCCTTAGGGGTTAATCACCAACCGGGCCTGTTTCAGGGTTTGCGATATCCGCTCGCCGGGAACGCCCGCCTTGCGCAAGGCCAGCGTGCCGATTGCCAGAGAAGCGTAGGCGCGTGCCTTGTCGAGCGCCCGGCCCGGGTCCGAAGGCTCAAGCGCT
The DNA here is from genome assembly GCF_001593695.1 of Leisingera sp. F5. NCBI lineage: Bacteria > Pseudomonadati > Pseudomonadota > Alphaproteobacteria > Rhodobacterales > Roseobacteraceae > Leisingera > Leisingera sp. F5. The sequence goes on from NZ_LUKH01000670.1 coordinate 1,773, forward strand.
TTCGCGATGATCTCGTCTATGCTTTCCAAATGCTGCCGCCCGAGAGCCGCCACTTCGTCATCATGCGGAGCAAGCTCAGTCAGGCAGTTGATCAGCATGCAACCGTCA
>NZ_LUKH01000671.1:0-1878 GCF_001593695.1 Leisingera sp. F5
GGCCGAAAGCAAACGCGGCGACCAGCTGATGCTGGCCTTGGCGCGGCTGCAAACGCTCTGCCCTGATCTGCGCCGGGTAGGCCTGTCAGCTACCGTGGACGACCCGCAGGCCATTGCCAGCTATCTGGCCTGCCACCCGGACGCCTGCAAAATCGTGCAGGCAGACCCCGGCCCCGCCCCAGACATCCGGATGCTGGAAACCAACGAGGCTCCGCCCTGGGCCGGCGGCGGTGCGGCCTATGCCATCGCGGCGGTGATGGAGCAGATCAAAGCACATAAAACCACGCTGATCTTCCACAACACCCGCACCCAGGCCGAAATCTTCTTTCGCAATCTCTGGCTCGCCAATGACGACGCGCTCCCGATCGGGATCCACCACGGCTCGCTCGACCGGGACCAGCGCGAACGGGTCGAGGCTGCTATGGTCCGCGGCGAACTGCGCGCTATTGTCTGCACCGGCTCGCTGGACCTTGGCATCGATTGGGGCGATGTGGACCTGGTGGTCCAGATCGGCGCGCCCAAGAACGTCAAGCGTCTGGTGCAGCGCATCGGCCGCGCCAACCACCGCTACAACGCGCCTTCCAAGGCGCTTCTGGTGCCCGCCAACCGGTTCGAGGTGGTGGAATGCCGTGCCGCGCTGGACGCCGTCCGTGCAGGCGATCTGGACGGCGAGGCGCGCGGCCCCGCTCCTCGCGATGTCCTCTGCCAGCACATCCTGATTGCAGCCTGCGCCGGGCCGTTTTCTGCGGATGAACTCTACACCGAAATAACCAGCGCCGGCGCCTATGCCGCCCTCACCCGCGCCGGTTTCGATGTCTGTCTGGATTTCTGTGCCACCGGCGGCTACGCGCTGAAAGCCTATGACCAATGGCAGCGCCTGCTGCAACGCCCGGACGGCAAATGGCAGCTGCGCGACCCGCGCGCCGCCCAACGCATCCGCATGAACCTGGGCACCATTCAGGACGCCGACCTGATCAAGGTTCGCCTGAAGCGCAGCCGCGGCGGCAAACCTCTGGGTGAGATCGAGGAAGCCTTTGCCGCCACCCTCACCCCCGGCGACACCTTCCTGATCGGCGGCCAGACCGTGCGATACGAGGGCTTGCGCGAAATGACTGTCGAGGTCACCCGCTGCCCCGGAAGAAAACCGAAGATCGCAGTATTCTCCGGCACCAAATTCGCCACCTCCACTCAGCTCAGCGCCCGCATCCTGGAGATGTTCAAACAGGATAGCTGGCCAAACCTGCCCCGCCACACCGCCGAATGGCTGGAACTGCAGCGCGAAGTCTCGGACCTTCCCCGCGCCGGGTCGCTGCTGATCGAAAGCTTCCCCCACGACGGGCGCGAGCATGCCTGCATTTATGGCTTTGCCGGCCGCAACGCACAGCAAACGCTGGGGCTGCTTCTGACCAAGCGGATGGAAGAACTCGGCCTCGACCCGCTTGGCTTTGTCTCGACGGACTACGCCACTTTGATCTGGGGGCTGGAGCCGCTGACAGACCCGGGCCCGCTGTTCGATGTCACGGCCCTGCGCGCAGGGCTGGAGGGATGGCTGGCCGGCAACGCGGTGATGAAACGCGCCTTCCGCGGCGCGGCGACCATCGCCGGGCTGATTGAACGCAACTCGCCCGGGCAACGCAAGAACGGGCGCCAGGCGGCATTCTCTTCCGACATCCTCTATGACACACTCAGGAAATACGACCCGGACCACCTGCTGATAGGCATCACCCGCGACGAAGCCCTGCGCGGGCTGGTGGACTTTGGCCGCATCGAACAGATGCTGGCGCGGATCAACGGCAGGATCACTCTGCGGCCGCTGGACCGGATCTCTCCGCTCGCAGCGCCGCTCTTGCTGGAGGTTGGCAAGGTTCCGGTCAAGGG
>NZ_LUKH01000672.1:0-1877 GCF_001593695.1 Leisingera sp. F5
CCTTGGCGACAAGGCTTTGTTCCAGAGCAGCGGTCCGGCGGTTCAGGCCGGCAATCAGGGAATCGGCAACCTCGGCCTTTTGCAGCACATCGCTGATGTTCAGCGTGATACCGTGATAGCCGGCAAACGTCCCGTCGGCATCGTGCAGTGGCACGGCACTGTCCATCAGGACCGCCCGGCGACCGTTGACCAGCACGCGTTCGTAACTGAGGCTGCGGATTTCCTGCTGGTTGCGCATCACCTGCATCAACCGGTCGATCCCCGCCTGATCCTTATCCTGGCCTTCGGGCGACAGGATGCGCAGGCCCAGCAATTCATTTGCGGTCATGCAAAGGCCAGAGTGGCGTATGTTTACATAGCACAGCTTGAAATCGGCATCCGCCTGCCATGTCCATGCCGGCATCAGGTGGATCACGTCCGACCAGATCCTGGCGTCTTTCTCACTGTCGGTGTCCGGCATCAAGTCGGCCTTCTGATGGGCATTACAGTCGCAGCGCGGCGCAACCGGCGTAGCGCGAAACGATTGACAGGCCATTAAATGCCGGACGCGTCGCGTTTTGCGCCGCTCGCTTCTGGTAAAAGTCGTCGTTCTTGGGTAAATCTTTCGCGGCCCGTCGCCCGGCGGGCCGGCACTCCTCAGAAAGGCCCAGAGATGTCAGCACTCAAGATCAAGAAAGGCTCGAGCAAGCACTCCGCCTACAACCTCCGCCCGAATTTTTCGGACGTGCAGGAGACGCATACCGTCGCCGTGCTTGTAGAGAACGAGCCGGGTGTGCTGGCCCGCGTGATCGGGCTGTTTTCCGGCCGCGGCTATAATATCGACAGCCTGACCGTGGCCGAGGTCGACCACGAAGGCCACCTGAGCCGGATCACCATCGTCACCACCGGCACCCCGCAGGTGATTGAGCAGATCAAGGCCCAGCTGGGACGGATCGTTTCGGTGCGCGACGTGCATGACCTGACCGTCGAAGGCGTGGCCGTAGAGCGTGAACTGGCGATCCTCAAGGTCGCCGGTGAAGGCGAAAAACGCGTCGAGGCGCTGCGGCTGGCGGATATCTTCCGCGCCAATGTGGTTGACAGCACGCTGAACAGCTTTGTTTTCGAGATCACCGGCGCGCCGGAGAAGATCGACGCCTTTGCCGATCTGATGCGCCCGCTTGGCCTGTCCGAGATTGCCCGTACCGGGGTCGCTGCGCTGCTGCGTGGAAATTGACCCTGCAGCCGGCCCGCGGACGGGCCGGCAGTATCAGCCCCGGCTTACATGAAGCGGCGCTGCAACGCGCCGCTTTTTCACAGATTGCTGCGGAAAGGGAACAACAGTTCCGTTTTCCGGCCCGGCACCCGCCGCTTCGGCGCCGCGGCCCGCTGCCGCACAAAGCCGGTCCGCCAGGCCCGGGCTGCCCTGTTCAAGCAATACCGCAAGATTTTCCGCAATCCTGCAATTGCCGCTCAAAGTTAATTCAAACTCAACCCAATCGCCTGGATTCAGTTCATGGAAGTCTTCACTTGCCTTTTTTGTGTAGAAAGCAAGGTCACCCTGATCATCGCACCAAATAACGGCTTTGTTCAGGGATTCATCACTCCATAAAATAACTCCAATCATACCAGTCCTCGCATTGCCGCATTCCAATTCTGGAACAATTGAGGTGACGCCAACATGGTAAAATACGCGCTGGACTATTGCATTTTGTGTCGGCTTGACTAGCCTTGTGACGTGAACTAGCAACAGCAATGACGTCAAACAGGATCAACGCTGCGCAGCCCTCTGCCAATTTCCCGCATAAGGCGTTGTCAGATAGTGCTAAAATACCGCAACCAACTACGCCATCAGAGGCAATGATGACCAGCCATACCCGATCCCCTGCCGACCTGAGGAA
>NZ_LUKH01000673.1:0-1876 GCF_001593695.1 Leisingera sp. F5
CCCAGCCAGTGCTGCGCGTTCGGTGTTTGCAGCTTGGCCGGGATGTTCATTGCCGCGTGGTCAAACGGCGTCCACAGGAACGACGCCGCAGCCGCCAGCAGCATCAGAGAGGACAGCAGGCCGCCAAGGATCAGGTTGCGGGTCATGTCCGGCTCCTGAGGCGCGGGTCGACCAGCGCATAGGCGAGATCTACCAGGAAATTCACCGTAATGACGGCAAAGACCAGCAGCATCACCACCGACTCCACCACGATCAGATCGCGCGAGGAGATCGCCTGGAACACCAGCCGCCCGAGGCCGGGCAGATAGAAGACCTGTTCAATGATGATGGCGCCTGCCAGCAGGAAGGAAAACTGCAGGCCGATGATGGTCAGCACCGGGATCAAAGCGTTGCGTACCCCGTGCCGCCACAGCGCCTGGCGGCGTGAAAGCCCCTTGGCGCGGGCAGTGCGCATGAAATCCTCGCCCAGAATGTCCAGAAGGGCAGAGCGCATCACACGAGTCAGGATCGCCGCCTGCGGCAGCGCCAGTGCAATCGCGGGCAGGGTGAGCGCATGAAGGCCCGCCCAAAGCCCGGTGTCCCAGCCCGGAAACCCGCCGGCGCCGAACCAGCGCAGGTTGATGGCAAAGATCAGCACAAGCATCATCGCAAACCAGAAATTCGGCATTGCGACGCCCAGCTGGGTTGCGCCCATCACCGCTAAATCGCCCGGCTTGCCGCGGCGGGCGGCGGCGTAGATGCCGGCCGGAAAGGCAATCAGGGTGGACAGCGTCAGCGCATATAGCGCCAGCGGCAGCGACACCCACAGCCGGTCTGCGATCATCCCGGCAACCGGCGTGCGGTAGGTGTAGGATGTGCCGAAATCTCCGCTCAGCATGCCCGCAGCCCAGCTGAGGTAGCGGGCCAGCTTTCCCTGATCCAGCCCCAGCTCTGTCCGCAGCGCGGCGATAGTATCGGGCTGTGCATTGACCCCCAGCATGAAGGAGGCCGGATCGCCCGGCGCAACCTCCACCACGAGGAAGATCACCAGCGAGGCAACGGCCAGGCTGAGGATCAGTGACAACAGGCGCTTCAGGGCATAACGCAGCATGGCTGCCACGTTAGGAGTGCGGGGCGGGCGGGTCCAGTGGGCGGTGGAGGGAATCCGGAGCTGCCGGGCAAAAATGCGCAACGTCAAAGGCTTGGCCGCTTGCCTGCGGAAACGGACCGCAGCACCTTTGGCATCTGCTCGAAACCGGCTATCACTGAGCCATGCTGTCCCGCCCCCTGTTCATCGGATCAGAAATATACCGCGGCTCTTCCTATGGCCGTACCCATCCCTTGCGGGTGCCGCGGGTGTCGACCGTGATGGACCTCTCTCGCGCGCTGGGCTGGCTGCCGGACCAAGTCTATGTGAATTCCCCCCGTGCCAAGCCAACAGCGCTGACCGCCTGGCACACGGTCGAATACATCGCCGCGCTGCAGGCGGCCGAGGCGGCGCAGGAGGTAAGCGCAGAAGTGCGCACCCGGCATCACCTGGGCACCATATCAAACCCGGTGTTCCCGGAAATCTTCTGCCGCCCTGCCACCGCCGCGGGCGGGTCGATCCTGGCGGGGGAGCTGCTGGCAAGCGGCGGCATCGTCTACAATCCGGCGGGCGGCACTCATCACGGGATGCCGGACCGGGCCAACGGCTTTTGCTATCTGAACGATCCGGTGCTGGCGATGCTGTCGCTGCGCCATCATGGCGCGCAGCGGATCGCCTATGTGGACATTGACGCGCATCATTCCGACGGGGTGGAGCATGGCTTTGCCGGCGACAGGGACGTGCTGATGATCTCGGTGCATGAGGAGAACCTCTGGCCCAAGACGGGCACCCTGACGGAGGACGCGGGCG
>NZ_LUKH01000674.1:0-1874 GCF_001593695.1 Leisingera sp. F5
GAAGGTAAAGCTCACCCGCCCGGATATCACCATCATCCCGGCAGTCACCGAATACCCCGCCGCCATCGTACCGGACGGCTGGTCGGGCGATCCGGGCGCCGATCCGGTCGGCACCGGCCCGTACAAGCTGGTGGAATACGAGGTCGGCGTGAAAGTCGCGCTGGAAAAGAACACCGATCACGAATGGTGGGGCGAAGGCGCCTATCTTGACCGGATCGAATTCATCGACTTCGGCACCGATGCCTCGACCCACTTGTCAGCTGCCGAAGCCGAAGAAATCGACATGACCTACGAGACCGTGGGTGAATATGTCGACATCTTCACCTCCATCGGCTGGAACGTCAGCGAGTCGGTCTCTGCCAATACCCTGGTGCTGCGCACCAACCGCGACGCCGAGGTGGACGGGGTCCAGCCCTATGCCGACGCCCGCGTCCGCCGCGCCTTGGCGCTGGCCTGCGACAACGCCGTGCTGCTGGAACTCGGCTATGACGGCCGCGGCACCCTGGCGGAAAACCACCACGTCTGCCCGATCCACCCGGAATACGCTGATATCGGCGCACCTGTGCGCGACGCCGAGGCCGCACGTCAGCTGATGGAAGAAGCCGGGATGCTCGATTTCGAGCATGAGCTGTTCTCGATCGACGACGACTGGCGGCGCAATACCACCGATGCGCTGGCAGCACAGATGCGCGATGCGGGCCTTAAGGTGAAACGCACGGTTCTGCCCGGCAACACCTTTTGGAACGACTGGGACAAGTATCCGTTCAGCTCCACCGACTGGGGTCACCGCCCGCTGGGGGTCCAGGTGCTGACACTGGCCTACAAGACCGGGGTCGCCTGGAATGAAACCGGCCTCGCCAGCGCCGAGTTCGACAGCATGCTGGAGGCCGCCTCAGCCATTGCCGACGCGGACACCCGCCGCACCCATATGGAGAAGATCGAACAGTTCATGCGTGACGACGGCACTGTGATCCAGCCTTATTGGCGCTCGCTCTACCGCCACGCACGCCCCGGCATTATCGGCGCCGAGAGCCATCCGATCAACGAAATCCATGTGCACAAACTGGCACTGGAAGCCTGATCAGGCCTCAAATAGAAGGGCGCGCGCCAGACCCGGCGCGCGCCCGTTTTCATCAGATATCGACCTCAACCCGGCCAATCGGGTTGGAGCAGCAGGCCAGGATATAGCCCGCCTCCACATCCTCTTCCGAGATGCCGCCATTGTGGACCATATGCACCTCGCCTGCGGTCTTCTTGACCTTGCAGGTGCCGCAGATGCCAAAGGTGCAGCCCGACGGGATGTTGAGACCCGAGGCCTTGGCCACCGCCAGCACGGTGTCGGTCTCGGTGCAGGCCGCCATCACACCGGAGGCCGCAAAGCTGATCTCGGCGGCAGCGGTCTCTTCCGGCACAACATCATCAATCTCAGGCACGTCAGCGGCAGTCTCAACCGGAGCGCCAAAGCTTTCCTGATTATAGTTCTCCATGTCAAAGCCAAGGCCGTTGAGCATGTCGCGCACCGCCTGCATGAAGGGTTCCGGCCCGCAGCAGTAGACCTCGCGCTCCAGATAATCCTGCGCAATCAGGCCCAGCATGATCTGATTGAGCTGGCCCCGGTAGCCGGTCCAGACCTGATAAGGGTCGTCTTCTTCCACCACCAGATTCAGCTTCAGCCCCGGCAGCCGCGACGCCATGCTTTCCAGTTGCTGGCGGGCGATAATCTCGCTGGGCCGTTTGGCGCAGTTGATAAAGCAGATGTCGGGCGACTGGCCGCGGTCAAACAGATACTGTGTCATCGACAGGCTGGGCGTGATGCCGGAGCCAGCCGAGATGAACAGGAACTTGCCATTCGGACGCTTGGGCAGGGTGAATAC
>NZ_LUKH01000675.1:0-1870 GCF_001593695.1 Leisingera sp. F5
GTGCGGCGCTGTACATCGCTGCGTCCGCTGTCGCCTGGCAGGCACAATCGCTTGAGCTGCTTCTGGCCTCCCGAGTGGTCATGGGGCTGGGTGCTGCCGGGCCGCGGGTTGTCGGCATTGCCATCGTGCGGGACCTGTACGCGGGCCGGGAAATGGCCCGGATGATGTCGATTGCAATGATGATTTTCACTCTTGTGCCCGCCTTTGCACCGATGCTGGGCGCGGGCATCATCGCGTTCTCCAGCTGGCGCGGTATCTTTCTGGCCTTTGCCGTTTTCGCCATCCTCATCGTGATGTGGATGGGTCTGCGCCTGCCGGAGACTCTGGCAGCAGAAAACCGCCGCCCCTTCCGCCTGCCGCTGCTGCTGGGAGCCGTGAAAGAGATGTTCGCCCACCCCGCCGTGCGCCTGTCTATTCTGGTTCAGACCCTTTGCCTGGGAATGCTGTTCACCATGCTGACGATGGTGCAGCAGGTCTATGACGTGATCTTTGACCGCGCCGGCAGCTTCCCGTTCTGGTTTGGATTTGTGGCGCTGATGGCGGGCACTGCCAGCCTGCTGAATGCAGCCATTGTTGTCCGCGTTGGGATGCGCCGGATCGTGACCTGGTCCTTGGCCGCGCAATGCTGCATTTCTGCTGTGATGCTGGTGCTCAGCGGACAGGCGCTGCCGGAAACGCTGCTGTTTGGCCTGTTCGTTGCTTGGCAGACCAGCGTGTTCTTTCTGGCGGGCACAACCCTTGGAAATCTCAACGCCATCGCGATGGAGCCGATGGGCCATATCGCCGGCATGGCGGCCTCGGTGATCGGTGCGATCTCCACCGTTCTGGCCGCTGCCATTGCGGCACCGGTGGGCCTGCTGTTTGACGGATCACTGCTGCCGCTGGCTGCCGGTTTGCTGACAATGGCCGGCCTTGCGTTCCTGCTGATGCTGCAAATGGCACGGGCAGAGGCGCAACTGCCCGCCGAATAACCACCTTGTCCGGATAGAAGCCTCTGCTTAACCTCGCCAAATACTTGGGGAGGTTTTTTCATGGGCTATGATTACGATCTCGGCAGCCATTCCTGCCCAGTAACGGCCGCTTCTCCAGAGGCGCAGATATGGTTCGACCGCGGCCTGATCTGGACCTACGGCTACAACCACGAGGAAGCGGTCAGGTGTTTCAAGCAGGCGTTAGGGTATGATCCCGGCTGCGCCATGGCCCATTGGGGCGTGGCCTATGCAACCGGCCCGAATTACAATCTGCCCTGGAACTTGCGGGACGGCAAAGGCCGTGCCGAAGACCTGGCAGAGGCCTATGATGCCGCCCAAGCCGCGTTGGCTTGTTTAGAGGGCTGCACAGAGGTCGAGCGGCAGCTGATCCTTGCCCTTCAGGCCCGCTACCCCCAGCGGGAGGCCGCCGAGGACATGCACATCTGGGACTATGCCTTTGCCGACGCCATGCGCGCGGCCTTTACCGCCTGCCCGGATCATCTGGACCTGCGCACGGTCTATGCCGAAAGCCTGCTGAATTTGACGCCTTGGAAGATGTGGGATCTGAAAACCGGCAAACCCGCCGCCGGTGCGGCCACGGTGGAGGCACAGGACGTGCTGGAATGGGCGATGAGGAATGATCCCCGCGCCATGCAGCACCCCGGCCTGCTGCATCTATACGTGCATTTGATGGAGATGTCGCCAACGCCTGAAAAGGCGCTGAAAGCCGCCGATGTGTTGCGCACACTGGTGTCGGATGCCGGCCATCTTGTGCACATGCCGACCCATATCGACGTGCTGTGCGGCGATTACCACAATGTGGTGCATTGGAACCAAAAGGCGATTGAGGCCGACCTGAAGTACTACCAGCGCAAGGGCGCCTTCAACATCTACACCGG
>NZ_LUKH01000676.1:0-1869 GCF_001593695.1 Leisingera sp. F5
GGCGCTGCTGATCCCGGAGATTGTCGAGCTCAGCCCGGCCGCCTCCTGGTTCAGACCTGCATTGGCATGTTCCAGCTGCCGCGCTGCCCCGCGTAGACGCAATCCTGCCAGGGCAAAAACCGCGGCCAGCCCGGCCAGCGCGTAAATGACCCATTGGGTCTGTTCCAGTGTCACTGCTCGTCCTCCCTTTACCGGGGGTTCTTGTTCAGGTGCGCCCGAACAGGCGCTCGATATCTGTCAGTTTCAGTTCCACATAGGTGGGGCGGCCATGGTTGCACTGGCCGGAATGGGGCGTTGCCTCCATCTCCCGCAAGAGCGCGTTCATCTCCTCGCCCCGCATCCGCCTCCCTGAGCGGATCGAGCCATGGCAAGCTACCCGGCTCAGGATTGCTTCGATCTTGGCTTGCACCAGCTGGCTTTCGCCTTGGTCCGACAGCTCATCCAGAATGTCCTTGAGCATCGCCTCGGCATTGACCTCGCCCAGGATCGCCGGGGTTTCGCGCACGGCAACGGCATTGCCGCCAAAGGGCTCGATGCCAAGGCCGAACTTTGCCAGCTCCTCCGCCACGCCCAAGAGGCAAGCACAGTCATTGTCGCTGAGCTCGACAATCTCCGGGATCAGCAGCGCCTGTGCGGCGACGCCGTTCTCGGCCATCTGGTGTTTCAGCTTTTCATAAACCAGCCGCTCATGGGCGGCGTGCTGGTCAACGATGACCATGCCGTCGCGGGTCTGGGCGATGATGTAGTTTTCATGCACCTGACCGCGTGCCGCACCCAGCGGCAGGGCTTCGGCCCCGGGCGCATCCGAAGCCTGACCCGGGGCCATTGGAGCCACGGGCACCTCTGTGACCTGCCCGCTGAAGGCTCCCTGCAATTCGGCAAAACCCGGCGATGGCGGCGCATCCAAGGGAGACGCCTGCGGCAAACCGGGGGATTGCGCCGCGTAAGCACTGCTGCGCGCGCCCAGCGACGGCCGGTCCATCTGATAGATCCGCGGCGCGCCGGTGGCCGTGGGCTGCTCCGGCGTCATCGCCCCAAGCGTCGCACCGGCCACTGTGGTTGAGGCGCGGTGCCCGGCCTCTGCCAGCGCATGGCGCAGGGCAGACACGATCAGCCCGCGTGCCAATCCGGGATCTCGGAACCGCACCTCGGATTTGGCGGGATGCACATTCACGTCGACCAGCTGCGGGTCGCAATCGATGAACAGCGCCGCCGCCGGGTGCCGGTCGCGGCTCAGGAAATCGAAATAGGCCGCCCTGAGCGCGCCGGTCAGCATCTTATCCTTCACCGGGCGCGTGTTCACGAACAAGAACTGCGCCACCGCCGCCCCGCGCGAATAGGTTGGCAGCGCCGCATAGCCATAAAGCCGGATCCCTTCGCGGGTGGCGTCGATCTTCAGTGCGTTTTCGGAAAATTCACGCCCCAGCACCGAGGCCAGCCGCCCGTGCAGCGCGTCGAACAGATCGCCCGGCAAGGGGTCGGCACGGAAGGTCACCCGCCCCTCGGCGCCGCCCGTTTTTCCGCCAGAGACATCGCGCAAGGTGAAGCCAACCGAAGGCTCCGCCATTGCCAGCCGTTTCACCGTGTCAGAAATCGCCTGGCTCTCGGCCCGGTCCGTACGCATGAACTTGAGCCGCGCCGGGGTGGCAAAAAACAGATCGCGCAGTTCGACAATGGTGCCTGCCCGCAGCGCCGCCGGTTTCACTGGCTCCAGCCTGCCGCCCGACACCCGGATTTGCGCCGCTTCATGCCCTTCCGCCCGGCTGGTGATCGTCAGCCGCCCGACCGCGCCAAGCGAGGGCAGCGCCTCGCCGCGGAAGCCGAAGGTGTGGATGTTCAACAGGTCAGAACCGTCGATCTTGGAGGTGG
>NZ_LUKH01000677.1:0-1868 GCF_001593695.1 Leisingera sp. F5
GGGCTATAGTTACCAGCAACAGATCGGGCTTCCCTCGCCGCAGAGGAGGGCCGTTGCGGGAAAGGACCTAGCGCCAGCCATGCCCCTATTGGACGTGACAGACTTAACAGTAAGCCTCACAGCAGGCGGCCGCACCGCAGCCATCGTCGAGCAGCTGTCGCTGCGCCTGGAACGCGGCAAATGCCTCGGCATTGTCGGCGAAAGCGGCTCCGGGAAAAGCACCGCGGCGATGGCCATCATGGGGCTGCTGACGGACGGGCCGTTGCAGGTCTCCGGCCAGATTCTGTTCGATGGCGCCAATCTGGCGCAGATGCGGCCTGCGGAGTTCCGCAAACTGCGAGGCACCGGCATCGCGATGATCTTCCAGGACCCGATGAGCAGCCTGAACCCGGTGATGCGGATCGGCGATCAGATTGTGGAATGCCTGCAGGCGCACCGGCGGCTGACCAAATCCAGCGCCCGGGGCAAGGCCGCCCAGGCGCTGGCACGCGTGGGCATGCCGGACCCCGAAGGCATGATGCACCGCTATCCGCATCAGCTGAGCGGCGGCCAGCGCCAGCGCGTCATGATCGCGATGGCCATCGTGTTCGAGCCAAAGCTGCTGATTGCCGATGAACCGACCACCGCGCTTGACCTGACAATCCAGGCGCAAATTCTGCAACTGCTGAAAAAGCTCTCTCGCGAATTGAACATGGCGCTGGTGCTGATCACCCATGATCTGGGGGTGGTCGCCGGGATGAGCGACGAGGTCATCGTGCTATATTCCGGGCGCGATGTGGAACGCGGCCCGACCCAAGAGGTGCTGGAGAACCCGCGGCATCCGTATACCCGGGGTCTGCTGGGAGCCCATCCGTCGATGGACGGGGAATGCGGCCGGCTGGCGCCTATTGCGGGCTCCCCGCCCGCGATCTGGCAGCGCCCGTCGGGCTGTGCCTTCCGCGACCGCTGCCCGGCAGCAATTGATAACTGTGCCACGGTCAAGCCGCAGCACGTTGCAATGCCGCAGCAGGCCCACCACGTCGCTTGCCTGCTGCATGCCACTCCCCCGCAGGCAAAGGAAACCGCATGAGCCAGAGTTCACATCCCGCCCTTGAAATCAGGGATCTGTCTGTCGAATTCCGCGCATCCGCAAACCGGGGGCTGTTCGAAAAGCCCGCGACCTTCAAGGCGCTCAGCGGGATCTCCCTGGATATCCGGCAGGGCGAGGTGATGGGGCTGATCGGTGAATCCGGCAGCGGCAAAACCACTCTGGGCAAGGCCATTGTCGGGCTGACTGAGACGTCCACGGGCAGTATCTGCATCAAGGGGCAGCACGTGGATCCAGCACGCGCGGTTGGGCGGCGCGCTCTGGCGCGGCTGGTGCAGATGGTGTTTCAGGACCCTTATGCATCGCTGCACCCAAGGAAAACCATCGGGCAGACCCTGTCCGAACCCTTCACGATCCAAGGTACCGCTTCCCGCGCCGATCTTCGGTCCCGGGTCCGGTCCCTGCTGCAGCGCGTAGGGCTGAGCCCGGAGCACGCTGCGCGCTACCCGCAGCATTTCAGCGGCGGCCAGCGGCAGCGCATTGCCATTGCCCGCTCCATTGCCAACGAACCGCCGGTGATCATTGCCGACGAACCTGTCAGCGCGCTGGATGTTTCGGTGCAGGCACAGATACTGAACTTGCTGGACGATCTGCGCGCCGAGCAGAACATGGCCATGCTCTTTATCAGCCACGACCTGTCGGTGGTGCGGCACCTGTGCCAGCGTATCGCGGTCATGTACCTGGGCCGGATTGTCGAGATCGGCCCTGCGAAAGAGATGGCCCCCGCCCCTGCACATCCCTATACGACGTCTTTGCTGTCGGCGGCACCGCGGGTCAAGGC
>NZ_LUKH01000678.1:0-1867 GCF_001593695.1 Leisingera sp. F5
GTTACCTTAAGGCCGTGTTCTTCCGGCTGGACTGACACGGGATGAAGCTGCTCCTGGACACTTGCGTGCTTTACCCGACCGTGATGCGGGAAATGCTGCTGGGCGCGGCCAGGCTGGGGCATTTCACCCCGCTCTGGTCGGCCCGCATCCTGGGCGAATGGGAACGCGCAGCGCTGAAGCTCGGGGTTGAAGGCGCCGCGCAGGCCAAGGCCGAGATCACCCTGATCCGCGCCAATTGGCCCAAGGCCGAAGTGCCCGCATCACCGGGTGTTGAATCCCGCCTGTGGCTGCCCGACAGCGCCGACATCCATGTTATGGCTGCCGCCATCACCGGCCACGCCGACGCTATTGTCACCCTCAACAACAAGGACTTCCCCCGCCACACCCTGGCAGAGGAAGGCCTGGAGCGTCTCGGAGCGGACGAACTCCTCTACCGGTTCTGGCTGCAGGATAACTCCGGTATGGAGGCCCTCGGCGCCCAGGTGCTGGCCGAGGCCAATCGCCTCTCCGGCGGCAGCTGGGAGATCCGCCCGTTGCTGAAGAAAGCCCGCCTGCCGCGGCTTGCCAAGGCCTTGTCTTCTTCTTTGTGAAAATACTCCGGGGAGTATGAGGGGCAGTGGACCGGCCCGAAAATTTTTTGACTGGGGCGCGCGGCGTTGTTGCACAAATCGAGCCCCGAGTGCATTTTCCCTTTCCCCGGACGGATTTACTCCATGGCCACTGTGATGGGTATGCCAAGGGCGGTGTAGCCGTTCAGCACGGCGATACGAACCTGCAAGCCTGCGACCTGGCGGTCGAAGTCGCGAGCCATGAGGGACTGGCCGAGCAGCTTGATGCAGTTCATCTTTGCCTCGACACGGCTCCGGCGGTGATAGCCGCTCCATCGCCGCCAGAGGGCGCGGCCCAGGTATTTCGAAGCTCGCAGACTTTCGTTGCGGGCAGCGGCACCGGGGCTCGTCTGTTTCCAGGGTCTGGCATTCTTGCGAGGCGGGATGACGGCAACGGCGTTTCGAGCGGCGATCACCTCGTGGCACTTCCGGGTGTCACAGGCCCCGTCAGCGGTCACGGAACCAATCGGTTCTTCAGCCGGGATCTGGTCCAGGAGATCAGGCAGGATGGCTGCATCGCCGATGTTGCTGCCAGTAACTTCGACGGCCCGGACTTCCAGCGTTTCCTCGTCGATGCCAATGTGTATCTTGCGCCAGATGCGCCGCTTGGGACCACCGTGCTTGCGGGTATTCCACTCGCCTTCCCCCTTGGCCTTGATACCGGTGCTGTCCACTGCCCGGCAGGGTATTGCACAGCAATGCCCGAAAAGGGGATCAGCAGGTTCAGCGGGCCTGCGCCGCCACGGTACGGGATAGCCACCTTCAGTTTCCGCTGGCAGCGACACAGGGTACTGAAGTCCGGCACGGCCCAGTCCAGTCCAGACCGGCCAGCCCCAGAAGGTTCTGTACGAACCCGGTCGTCTGCCTCAGCGGCATGCCGAACAGAACTTTCAGGGTCAGACAGGTTTGGATCGCGGCGTCGCTGAATTGGCAGCGGCGACCGCGCTTGCCAGTCGGCGGCGGCGTCCAAATCATCTCCGGATCAAACCAGATCGACAAGTTTTCGCGCTGCTTCAGACTTTTATTGTACGACGACCAGTTCGTGGTCTTGTATCTCGTGGGGGCAACTGCTCATGCCTCCCAGCTATCATACAGGGTTCACGCAGTGAATCCCCCACTCGATTTGTGCAACAAGGCCCCTCGTCGCCCGAAGTGCAGGATTGAGCGCCAAATCTGGTTTTCCAGTAAACACAGGGCTTCCTTGGCGCACCCGCAGGCCTCGTTCAAATCTACCCCGTGCTCACCATTCCAATTAATTC
>NZ_LUKH01000679.1:0-1865 GCF_001593695.1 Leisingera sp. F5
GCGGGCCTGATTGACAGGGGGTAGGGACGGCCCGCCGGAAGCTTTCGGAATCAGTCGTCTGCCCAGATACCATCCGAGGTCGGGCTGCCATCGTCGAACTGCGACAGGTATTCCACCATCAGCGGGCGGTTGTCGATGAAGCCTTTGTAAGTGGCCAGTTCCTCGGGCAGGTCGCGGATCACCCGGTGCAGGCGGCGGGCCCATTTCGGCACTGTGACCAGATCCTCAAACCGGATCAGGTAGCAGCGGATCGGGAACACCAGCGCATTGGAGCGGGGTAGTCGGAAGAAGGTCTGCAGCTCGACCCGCAGGTGCTGCTTTTCGCCGATGTTCTCCATCGTCAGCCCCTGCTTCATGGTGCCCCATTTGTGGTAGTTCTCAGGCGAGGTGTCGAGCAGCGGATTGACGGTCATCGTCCAATTCAGGCGCCTGGCCGGCTGGCCCTGCTGAATGTTCAACAGGAACTTCAGCGCGCGCACAAAGATGCCCATTTCGTTCGCCTTGGGCACCGGAGCGTGCCATTCAAAGAAATTCATGCCGATGTCGAAATCGAGGCTCCAGTCCGCCTGGGTGGTGACCATGCCGGCGTCCATCCACAGGTTGTCGTCGCGCTGGTCCAGTACCGCAAAGTCGCCCTGGGTCTGACGGGTAATGTATTCCATCGGACCGTATGGCAGGGTGCTTTCGTCGAGGAAGGTGAAGGTATCGTCAATGCCCAGCGGTTTGTTCACCCAGCGCCAGCGGTTGCCGTCCTTATGCAGTTCGAACAGATCCGGGTATTCGGCCGCCTTGGCCTCCATGATCAGCTCGACCAGGTCCCAGCCGGCCAGCGTCATATGCGGCAGTGACTGACAGCGCAGCGGGTCGTTGGCCAGAACGCGGGCACGGTCCTTCATTTCCGCGACATAATGTTCGTCCACGTCAAAGGTGCGTTCGAACACCGAGCCTGGCCGGTAAGATTTATGCGGCTCCATGTTCACCGAATACATGTAGCTGTCTTCGTGGAACGGGAAGGGGAAACGTTTGATGGCCCAGTCCGAGTTCTTGAAGGTGAAATCGCCGTAGAAGGTTTCGTCGTTGAATTGAATGGTCATTTTCTTTTCCTCAGCGATCCAGAACCAGGGTCTTGCCCTCGAAACGTGAGACGCAGGGCATGATGTGTTTGCCGCCGGCCTTTTGTTCGTCGTCGAGCCAGTGATCGTAGTGCAGAAACTTGCCATCATAACCGACGACATTGGTTTCGCACTGGCCGCAGGCACCGCCGCGGCAGAGATAGGGGGCGTCAACGCCTGCTGCTTCGATGGCTTCGAGCAGTGACTGATGTTCGCCGACCTGGATCACCTTGCCTGAGACCGCCAGCTTTACCTCAAACGGCTTGCCGGAGGCCGGGGCCAGGAATTCCTCGGAGTGCACCGCCTCACGCGGCCATCCCATGTCCTCGGCGGTGCCATGTACCCAGTTGATCATGCCCTTGGGGCCGCAGACATACACATGGGTGCCCAGTGGCTGAGTGGCGATCAGGGTATTGAGATCGATCGCCTCGTCCTGGTCGTCATGATAGATATGCACCTTGCCCGGATATTTTGCTTTCAGCTCCTCGGCGTAGGTGCCAAGCGAGGCGTTGCGCACCGAGTAGTGCAGCTCGAACTGGCCCCCCATCATGGTGAGCTGATGCATTTGCGCCATGAAAGGCGTGATGCCGATGCCGCCGGCCAGCATCAGGTGTTTCTTGGCGCGCAGATCCAGCGAGAACAGGTTCACAGGGTTGGAGATCACCATCTCCATGCCCTCTTTCACCTGGCTGTGCATGAATTTGGAGCCGCCGCGGCCTTCGTCATCGCGCCGCACGGAGATGGTATAGGCGC
>NZ_LUKH01000680.1:0-1863 GCF_001593695.1 Leisingera sp. F5
GGAAAACCGCGTCCGCCAAAACGGACGCGGTATGCTATACTCCCTGCGCCAATAAGCGTTGGGGGGAGTGATGATTATCCGGGTATTCCGTGCCACCGTCCGCGAGGACAGGATCGAGGACTTCAAGGCCTTTCTGACCGGCAGCGCCATTCCGCATGTGCGCCGCCAGCCGGGGCTGGTCTCGGTCACCGCCGGGCTGCCCCGGCCGGACTCGCCTGCCACATTCTGCGTCGTCATGATTTGGGAGAGCGTGGCCGCGCTGCAGGCCTTTGCAGGCGAGGATTGGGAACAGCCGCATGTGCTGCCGGAGGAAGACCCGATGGTGCTAAGCCGCCAGATCGACCATTATGACATGATCGGGCTGATCAGCTGAACCGCAAACGCAAGCGTCAGCCGTCTGCGCGCCAGCTGTAGACGGTTTCGCCCTGCACAGCCTCCGGCGTGAAGCCCGCCTTTTCCAGCACCCGGGCCGAAGCCGCGTTTTCCTGCATGACGCCTCCGCTCAGCGTCACCGCGCTGCCGCCGAAATGCGCCTGCAAGCCGGCAATCAGCTCACTTGCCAAACCCTGGCCCCAGGCTTTTTCGGCCAGAAGATAACCCAGATTGCGGGTGCGGCTGCCCTCCTCCGGATAAGAGAGGATCAACAGCCCGATGCCCTTTCCTTCAGCAAGCCGCAAGGCAACGATGTCTGCTTGCTGCGATACAGCCGCCAGGAAATCCCGGCGCGCCTGATCGCTGTCTTGCGTCTGAAACCCGGCAGGCAGCCATTGCACCACCTTAGGCGCAAACAGATCCGCCAGTTCCGGCTCCGGCAGATCCTGCCAGCGCCCGGCGCTCAGCCGCTGGGTTTGCAAGCTCAGAAGACTCATGCGCTGACCGCTTTTTGCACCATGTCCCAATAGACCTTCTCGACCTCATCCAGCGTCAGGCGCCCCTCGGAACGGTACCATGTGTTGACCCCGTTCAGCATCGCAATCACCGCCAGAGTGGCGATTTTGGTATCGGGGATGCGGAACACACGCTGCTCCACCCCCTCTTTCAGGATCGCCTCCACGCCGTTCTCATAGTCCCGGCGCAGCGATTCGAGGGCGGAGAAATTTTCCTCCGTCAGGTTGCGCAGCTCCATATAGGCGATGAACACCGCATCCGGGCGCTCCAGGTGAAAGCGGATGTGAAAGCCGGTAAAGGCCCGCAGCCGCTCAGCCGCGCCCGCGGCCCGCGGCACCGCGTCCCAGGCCGCCTGCAGTTCAACCATATGTCCTTGCATCAGGTTGAACAGCAGGCTTTGCTTGTCCGGTGTGTAGTTATACAGCGCCCCGGCCTGCACCCCCACCTCCTTGGCGATCTGGCGCATTGAGACGGCGGCATAGCCATGCTGCGCAAACAACCGCAAAGCGGCCTCGCGGATTTTGGGTCCGGTGATATCGGAATGGGAGCCTTGGGTACGTGCCATGACCGGACCGTAACTGAACATGCGTTCAGAAAAAAGAGCGGGAATGCCGAAAAGATGGTCTGGCATAAACCCCTATGACCCGGCAAAGCCAATCCCCGCACCGGCAGGCGGGAAAGCAATTGTGCGGCGGCCCCGGACGCCCTAGAACCATGCAAGGCTAGATACAGGATTTCGTTCAATGCAGGCTTGGGCCCGGATCACATTTCTTCTGGTTTTGGCAGCCGCAGCCGCCTGCACCCGCGTGCCCGAGCTTGAGGACCGGTTGACTCCTGACCTGCGCGGCGCGGGTTACCCGAAACTGTTGCCGCTGAATGACGCGCTGGAGCCGCTCGACCCGCCGCAGCAGGCCAGCTCAGACCTGCAGGATGAGCTTGACGCCCGCAGCGCCCGGCTGAAACGCCGCGCCGAGG
>NZ_LUKH01000681.1:0-1861 GCF_001593695.1 Leisingera sp. F5
TGTTGCCCGAAGATGTGGCGGCGCGGCTGATGGAAGCGGGTGTGGTGCCTTTTGCGGGGCTCAGCGAGGCCATTGCCGCCTGTGAGGCCGCCGGCATGCCGCTGCCGGAAGCGCCGGCACCGCTGCTGCTGCCGACACCGGCTGTTGAACCGGACCTGGTGCCCGAGGCCGAGGCCAAGTGGCAACTGGCAAGTTACGGGCTGCGCGTTCCGCGGTCCAAACGGGCGGCTTCAGCAACAAATGCCCGCGCGGTTGCCGTGGATGTCGGCTTTCCCGTTGTGCTGAAGGGCGAAGGTGTAGCCCATAAGACTGAAGCGGGCGCTGTGGCGCTGAACCTGAATTCCGGCCAGGAAGTGAGCGACGCCGCCTTCAGCATGCCGGCCTCGCGTTTCCTGGTCGAGGAAATGGTCACCGGCGCGGTCGCTGAACTGCTGATCGGCGTGGTCAAGGATCCGGCGCATGGCTTTGTCATGACGCTGGCAGCGGGCGGTACCCTGACTGAGCTGATGGAGGACAGCGCCTCCTTCCTGCTGCCCGCTTCGGATGCGGAGATCGAGGCTGCGCTTCAGTCTCTGCGCATGGCGAAGCTGCTGGACGGCTACCGCGGTGCCCCGGCAGCGGACCGTGAGGCGATCCTGCGCGCGATCCGGGCGGTGGAAGCCTATGTGATGGAAAACGCGCTCGGGCTGGAAGAGATCGAGATTAACCCGTTGCTTTGCACCCCCTCGGATGCGGTGGCAGCGGATGCGCTGATGCGCAGGAAGTATTGAGGCTTCGGCCTGAAACAGCAATGGCATGGAGCATGCCAGGAGGAGACGACATGAGCGACAGCCCCGTGAAAACCCGCCGTGACGGCGCCATTCTAGAAGTGGCGCTGGACCGGCCCAAGGCCAATGCCATCGACCTTAAGACCAGCCGGGTGATGGGGGACGTGTTCCGGGACTTCCGCGATGACCCGGAGTTGCGGGTGGCAATCTTGACCGGTGGCGGCGAGAAGTTCTTTTGCCCGGGCTGGGACCTGAAGGCGGCGGCTGGCGGCGATGCGGTGGACGGCGATTACGGCGTTGGCGGCTTTGGCGGGCTGCAGGAACTGCGAGACATGAACAAGCCGGTGATTGCCGCTGTGAACGGCATTGCCTGCGGCGGCGGGCTGGAGCTGGCTCTGTCAGCGGACATGATCATCGCCGCCGAACACGCCACATTTGCGTTGCCGGAAATCCGTTCTGGCACGGTGGCCGACGCGGCAAGTGTGAAGCTGCCCAAGCGGATCCCCTACCACATTGCCATGGAACTGCTGCTGACAGGCCGATGGTTCGATGCTGAAGAGGCCAACCGCTGGGGGCTCGTGAACGAGATCGTTGCGGCGGACCAACTGATGGACCGCGCCTGGGAGCTGGCGCGCTTGCTCGCGTCCGGCCCGCCGCTGGTTTATGCGGCGATTAAGGAGATCGTGCGCGACGCTGAGGACTCAAAGTTTCAGGATGCCATGAACCGCATCACGCAGCGCCAGCTGCAGACGGTGGATGTGCTTTATGGTTCCGAGGACAACCTGGAAGGCGCCCGTGCCTTTGCCGAAAAACGCGACCCGGTCTGGAATGGGCGCTGACGCAGAACTCCCGCCTACTTAGGAACATCTGAAGAAGTCCCTGCACAGTTGGGCCCGGCCCGGCGCTTTCTTTTCACTGAGAAGTTCTTGAGGAGCAGTCTGCTCCTCAAGCAGCCAGTTCGAGTGCGTTTCCTGTTCATTCCGCCTCAAGGAGCTGTGCCCATGCTGGCGCATGGCGGCCTGCGGCCGTCCTTGATCGGGAAAGAACAGAGGGGCTCACATCTTCTGAAACAAGGCGATCAGGGCGGTGTCGTT
>NZ_LUKH01000682.1:0-1859 GCF_001593695.1 Leisingera sp. F5
GGCGGAAGTAGGCCGCGTGCAGGCGGGCACCGCAGGCGCGATCGTAGAACACCATCAGTTTCTCGCGTTCTTCAAAGCCCCACAGCGGCGGGGTCAGCGCGCCAACGTCCATTGCCTGCGTGGTGACGTTCAGAAGGTGGTTCAGAACACGGCCGATTTCCGAATAGAGCACCCGGATCAGCTGGCCGCGGCGGGGAACCTCGACGCCGGTCAGTTTCTCAATCGCCAGACACCAGGCATGTTCCTGGTTCATCGGCGCCACATAATCGAGGCGGTCGAAATACGGCAGGTTCTGCAGGTAGGTACGGCTTTCCATCAGCTTTTCGGTACCGCGGTGCAGCAGGCCGATATGCGGGTCGCAGCGCTCAACAATCTCGCCGTCAAGCTCCAGCACAAGACGCAGAACACCGTGTGCTGCAGGGTGCTGCGGACCGAAGTTGATGTTGAAGTTGCGGATCTTCTGCTCACCGCTCAGCGCATCGACGCTGCCGTCGTCAAATTTGGAGCCGTCCATCATTTGAAGGCCTCCCGATCATAATTCGAGGTGATTTTCTCACCCTGAAGGGTGACTTTCACCTTATAAGGTGACGCGCAGTTCTTTTTAATAACGGGCATTGCCGCGCCCAGCATGGCCGCACAGCCCGCCAGCAAGGTTCCCACTTCGGCCAGAGGTTCAAACCACATCAGTTTGTGCCCTCCTTTTTCTCGTCGCCGGGCAGAATGTATTCGGCACCCTCCCACGGGGACATGAAATCAAACTGGCGGTATTCCTGCACCAGCTTCACCGGCTCGTAGACCACGCGCTTTTGCGCCTCGTCATAGCGGACCTCGGTATAGCCGGTGGTCGGAAAATCCTTGCGCAGCGGATAGCCGCGGAAGCCATAGTCGGTCAGGATGCGGCGCAAATCCGGGTGGCCGGAGAACAGGATTCCAAACATGTCGTAGACTTCCCGCTCAAACCAGTTGGCCGAGGGGTGCACGTCCACGATCGAGGGTACCA
Source organism: Leisingera sp. F5 (assembly GCF_001593695.1). NCBI lineage: Bacteria > Pseudomonadati > Pseudomonadota > Alphaproteobacteria > Rhodobacterales > Roseobacteraceae > Leisingera > Leisingera sp. F5. The sequence continues at coordinate 1,001 of NZ_LUKH01000682.1, forward strand.
TTTCATCCTCGCGCACGGCGGCGCGCAGGCGGATGCGCTGGTTCCGGTACATCGACAGGAAATGATAGATCACGTCAAACCGCTTGCCGCGTTCCGGGTAGTCCACCGCGGTGATGTCCACCAGGGTTGAGAACTTGCAGTTCTGGTCCGATTTCAGGAATTCCACCAGGCCGGCGATGTTCGAGGGTGTGACGTCGATGTTCAGCTCGCCAAAAGAGACATCCCAGGCGACAACGCAATCGGGGCGTTTCGCTTCGATCTGCGCGCCGAGTTCATTCAGGGCTTCAGTCATCTGCTCTCTCCTGCCTTAGCGAACAAGGGTGCCGGTCCGGCGGATCTTGCGCTGCAGCTGCATCAGGCCATACAGCAGCGCTTCAGCCGTCGGCGGACAGCCGGGCACATAGACATCGACCGGCACAACCCGGTCACAGCCGCGCACCACGGAATAGCTGTAGTGGTAATAGCCGCCGCCATTGGCGCAGGATCCCATCGAGATCACATACCGCGGCTCGGGCATCTGATCGTAGACCTTGCGCAGCGCCGGCGCCATCTTGTTGGTGAGGGTGCCCGCAACAATCATCACATCCGACTGGCGCGGGGAGGCCCGCGGCGCGATGCCGAACCGTTCCGCATCATAGCGCGGCATCGAGGTGTGCATCATCTCAACCGCGCAGCAGGCCAGCCCGAAGGTCATCCAGTGCAGCGAGCCGGTACGGGCCCAGTTAATGATGTCCTCGGCCGATGTCAGCAGGAAGCCTTTGTCCTGCAGTTCGGCATTGAGGGCCTGAGTGACAACTTCCTTGTCCACACCGGCGGTGTTGGCTCCGGTCATCACTGCCATTCCAGCGTCCCTTTCTTC
>NZ_LUKH01000683.1:0-1857 GCF_001593695.1 Leisingera sp. F5
GCCCGCAAGGCCGCCTTTGCCCGCCGCAAGGAAGCGCATGCCCGCAATGTTCCAGGTGCCGCAGGCGGTCTGTCCGAGGTGCTGGCCGGCTACCGCGGTGTGCCGTTGTCTGGCTTTCTGCCGATCCGGACAGAAATCGACCCGGTGCCCGCAATGGCCGAAGCCGCCGCGCACGGGCCTGTGGGCGTACCGGTGATCATGGGGGCAGGGCAGCCGCTGAGATTCAGCCGCTGGCAGCCCGAAGGCCCGCTGCGCGACGGCCCCTTTGGAGCCATGGTTCCCGAAACGGATGATTTTTTCGAACCTGAGATCCTGATCGTGCCGCTGGTTGCCTTTGATGCCAAGGGCGGGCGTTTGGGGTACGGCGGCGGCTTCTATGATCGCACGCTGGAACTGCTGCGCGGCAAACGGGCGACGCTGGCGATTGGCTTTGCTTTTGACGCGCAAGAGGCCGAAGACTTGCCGCTGGAACCCACCGACCAGCCGCTCGATATGCTGGTGACCGAAAGCCGGATCCTGCAATTCAGCCGCTGACGCAGGCCAAGCAGCCAAGATTTTGTGGAAAAATCTTGGCAGAACTTTTCAGAAAAGTTTTGCACGCCTGCCGCGGGCCTTGTTCTGCCGGGCGCAACGGCGTACCACGCGCACATGCGAATTTTGTTTCTAGGCGATGTGATGGGCCGCGCGGGGCGCAGTGCCATTTCTGATAATCTGCGGCGATTGCGCCAGGACTGGCGGCTCGATTTTGTTGTGGTGAATGGCGAGAATGCCTCCAACGGCATGGGGCTGAGCGGCGAGCACGCCAAGCTGCTGCTGGACGCGGGGGTCGATTGTCTGACATTGGGCGACCATGCCTTTGACCAGAAAGACATGCTGCAGTTCATCGAAAAGGAACAGCGCATTATCCGGCCGCTGAACTTTGCCAAAGGTGCGCCGGGCCGCGGCTACCGGCTGTTCCAGGCGCCGGGCGGACGCAAGGTGCTGGTGGTGCAGGTGCTGGGTCAGGTGTTCATGAAACGCGCATTCGATGATCCCTTCGGCGCGGTCGAGGCGGTGCTGAAATCGCATCCCCGCGGCGGGCTGGCACAGGCGATCATCGTCGATATGCATTGCGAGGCCACTTCCGAGAAGATGGCAATGGGCCACTTTTGCAATGGTCGCGCCTCGCTGGTGGTGGGGACCCATACCCATGTGCCGACAGCGGATGCGCAGATCCTGTCCGAAGGCACCGGCTATCTCACCGATGCCGGGATGTGCGGCGACTACAATTCGGTTATTGGGATGGACAAAGCCGAGCCGATGCGCCGCTTCCTGACTGGAATGCCCAAGGCCCGTTTTACCCCCGCAAATGGTGCGGCTACCCTTTCCGGCGTATTTGTCGAGACCGACGACCGAACGGGTGCTGCCAAGCAGATTCGCATGGTGCGCAATGGCGGCTTGCTGCAGGAAGCCGCCCCTTAAGGCCGCGCCCCTGCGCAATGCAGCCTGGGGCGGGATGATTTGCCGTTGCAGCCGCGATTTTCCGCATAAATTCCCGAATCCAGGCCCTCGAAACTTTGCTGATGCGGAAATTCTTGCTCAGGCGAAAGGTTTCAGGGAAACTGCGCGATGGCGAAGCGTGCAGCAGCACGCTAAATCCGCCTGAAACTATATGGACATCATCACGGTAAATGCAGTTCTTCCAACTAGGTGAAACCGGCAGCGCGGTCCTGGCGATTGCCATTGTCCTGGCCATGTTTGTGGCTTTCCTGCGCGAAACCTATCCCACCGAAGTTGTGGCGCTGACCGGCGTTGCGGCAATGCTGGCCACCGGCGTTCTGCCCTACAATCAGGCGCTGCCGGTGCTGTCCAACCCGG
>NZ_LUKH01000684.1:0-1854 GCF_001593695.1 Leisingera sp. F5
GTCCCGGACTTCCCGCTTGAATTGATTGCGGGCTTAAGGAATTGGGTAGTCATGAGCACGTTTCACTGCCCCAATTGCGCCAGCCCGGTGACCCCGGCTGCGGCCGCGGTCAAGCTGACAGCCTGCGAGTCCTGCGGCACCACCCTATTCATCGAGGATGCGCAGGCGCGGCTGGCGGGCGAAGCAGGCATCATGCACGCGACGCCGATGCTGTTCGGCCTGGGTGGAACGACCCGGCTAGGCGGCCGGAGTTTGCAGATCCTGGGCCATGCGCGGTTTGCTTACGGGCGCGGATTTTGGGATGAATTCTGGGCTTTGGACACTAGCGGTACCCCTTTCTGGGCGTCTTTGGACGAGGGCGATATCGTGCTGCAAGGGCGCTGACGCGCTCTGGCTGGCTGCGGTATGATGGCTATCATCCTCTCAGGCAGCGCATTGACTATGACAGCGTTGAGTTCGCCGTCACCTAAGAAGACAACGCCGAATGCGTCGCAGTGCGGGCAGTCTCGATCAGTCCCTGCTGTTGAAGCGCGCTACCGTTTTGTGAACTTGCTGGGCGACGACGGCACGCTGTTGTCCGGTGAGTTCCAGGGGAGCAGCCGCGAATGGTACCGCGGCCACTGGTTCGATCCGTTTGAGGTCGAGGTGCTGGCATGACACGCAAAGCTGGGCTGACGGCGGCCATCTGGTTTTCACCCGCCGCTACCGCCGCCCGGTGTCGGTGCATTGGTTGGAACGCTTGGAACACCGGTCAAAAGTGCCTGCGGAATCCCGCTTCTTCCGCTATTGCGACACCTCCACCAGTCGGGTTGCCTTCGCCGAACGGGAGCTCACCTGGTCTCCCAGGAAAAGGTGAAAAGACCACCGCGGTCAAGACGCTAGCTGATGACGCAATGCTGAGCGCTGCCAATACGCTGAGATTCCATGCGCTGGCGGGCTACTATCAGGACGGATGGGATCAGTGGTTTGAGGCGGGCCGTCTCCCGGCATGGGAAACGAACCGGAAACCCCGGTTTTCCGCGCCGGAGTTTTGGTGAAATTCCGGTGCCGCTGACGGCGGGCCTTTATGTATTTGATCAAATCTTGCGGGAACGTGCTGCAGCCGCTAAGCATGATCCGAAGGACACAGGCACCAACAGGGAGGAATGCCCATGACCCCGCTAGCCGGCCTTAAGGTGGTTGAACTTGCCCGTATCCTGGCCGGGCCCTGGATCGGCCAGTCGCTGGCGGATCTGGGCGCCGAAGTGGTGAAGGTGGAAAGCCCGGACGGCGACGATACCCGCAAATGGGGGCCGCCGTTCATTGAGCGGGACGGTGACAAGACCGCCGCCTATTACTATGCCGCCAACCGGGGCAAGGACTGTGTAATTGCTGATTTCCGGACTGAGGAGGGCAAGCAGACTGTCCTTGATCTGATCCGTGACGCAGACATCCTGGTCGAGAACTTCAAGGTTGGAGGTCTGAAGAAATACGGAATGGATTACGACAGCCTGGTGCAGATCAATCCGCGCCTGATCTACTGCTCGGTCACCGGATTTGGCCAGGACGGGCCTTATGCCAAACGGGCAGGGTATGACTTTCTGCTGCAGGGCATGTCTGGGCTGATGTCGATCACCGGCGCGCAGGATGGCCAGCCGCAGAAGGTGGGGGTGGCGATCACCGATATTGTCACCGGGCTTTATGGCACCATCGGCATCCTGGCGGCAGTGGAGCAGCGCCACACAACGGGCCGCGGCCAGCATCTGGATATGTCGCTGATGGATTGCGCGACGGCCCTGCTGGCAAACCAGGCAATGAACTATCTGGCAACCGGCGACAGTCCGGTGCGGCTGGGCAATGATCATCCGAATATCG
>NZ_LUKH01000685.1:0-1854 GCF_001593695.1 Leisingera sp. F5
GCACTGAATGATGTTCTGGACCGGATCGACACAGAGCTGGACGCCGCCACCGAACGGCTGATGGACCTGCTGCGGATCCAGTCGATTTCCACCGATCCCGCCTTTAAGGCCGACTGCGACAAGGCCGCCGACTGGCTGGTGGCTGACCTCAACGCCATCGGCATCAAGGCGCAGAAGCGCGCCACCCCCGGCCATCCGATGGTGGTCGGCCATGTGGGCGAAGAAAACACTGACGCGCCGCATGTGCTGTTCTACGGCCACTATGATGTGCAGCCGGTGGATCCGCTGAACCTTTGGAACACGCCGCCGTTTGAACCGCAACTGGAGGAAACCCCGAACGGCACCGTGATCCGCGGCCGCGGATCGTCGGACGACAAGGGCCAGCTGATGACCTTTGTTGAGGCCTGCCGCGCCTGGAAGGCCGTGAACGGCTCCCTGCCCTGCCGCATCACTTTCTTCTTTGAAGGTGAAGAAGAATCCGGCTCGCCCTCGCTGATCCCCTTCATGGAAGCCAACGCGGCAGAGCTGAAAGCCGACCTCGCACTGATTTGCGACACCTCGATGGTGTCGCGCGGGGTGCCGTCGATCTCCTCGCAGCTGCGCGGCATGCTGAAGGACGAATTCACCATCGTCGGCCCGCGCATCGACCTGCACTCCGGCCACTATGGCGGCCCCGGCCTGAACCCGCTGCGCACCCTGTCGGAGATCGTAGCCTCCTTCTATGACACTGACACCGGCCGCGTCGCAGTGGACGGCTTCTATGACGGTGTGCATGAAGTCCCCGAAGACCAGCTGCGCCAGTGGCAGACCTGCGGCTTCAATGAAGGTGAATACCTGAACTCGGTCGGCTACTCGCAGCCGCACGGCGAAAAGGCATATTCCACCCTGGAACAGCAATGGGCCCGCCCGACGCTGGAGGTGAACGGGCTTTGGGGCGGCTACAACGGTGCCGGTTCCAAAACCGTGATCCCGTCAGAGGCGCACTGCAAAATCACCTGCCGCTTGGTCGGCGACATGGACCCCGATGCGCTGCGCGACAAAATCCGCAAACACGTCGCGGACCAACTGCCTGCGGATGCCACGGTGCGCTGGGACAATGACCTGGAAGGCTCCCGTGCCGCGGTGATGAACATCGCCCGCCCCGAGTTCGAGGCCGCCCGCGGCGCGCTGTCGGATGAATGGGAGCGTGAAGCAGTGTTCTGCGGCATGGGCGGCTCGATCCCGATCGCCGGCTTCTTCAAGTCGATCCTGAACATGGACGCGATGCTGATCGGCTTTGCCAACGACGACGACGCAATCCATTCGCCGAATGAGAAATACGACCTGAAAAGCTTCCACAAAGGCATCCGGTCCTGGGCCCGCGTCCTGGACGCCCTGTCGCGCAAGTAACCGGTGCCGGGCGGACGCTCTTCAGGGCTCCGCCCGGACAATCACCGGACAATCAAAAGCACTGCTTTGGGACTCGGAATGAGACTTTCAAACCGGGTACATTCAAACCTTGCCGTGGCAACGGCCTCCATTCTGCCTGTGCCTTAAAATGCAGCCAAAGCCAATGACGGCCTCCCGCCCGTCATCAAGCCTCTTGCGAGGCCCTCTTCCCGTTGCGCCTGGCGCCGTGCCTCGGCACGGCGCCGGACCTGCACCCAGTACCGCCGTTTGTCTCCCATCCCTTTATCGGATTAAGAGTTGATTATCCGAACCGTCCGATACTGCATATGATTTCTGCCGCAACAGCGGACTACGATGGGAGACAGCAGATGGCACAAAGCAGATTCAACCGCCCGCCCGGTTTCGAAGGCAACCAGACTGACCCGGAAGAAAGCTACCGCGCCGGCTACCAGCACGGCACCCGCG
>NZ_LUKH01000686.1:0-1854 GCF_001593695.1 Leisingera sp. F5
TATGTGGTGCGCTCCGGCGAGATGGAAATGACCTGCGAAACCGCGCCGCAGCGGATGGTCACCGAACTGAAGAATTTCCTTAAACGCAACAAGCCCCAGGTCAACGTGCTGTTTTACGATGACGGCGGCAACCTGCTCGACAGCCTCAAACCGGAAAAATCCGAAGGCCAGGTGACAGAAGAGGACACCTCCGACATTTCCGCCTCAGGCATCGACGCAAGCGCCATCGCACCGCTGAAACGGCGGCTGAAACGCATCCAGCCGCGTATCGGCCTGGCACCCGGCCCTCTGGAGCTGAAACTCAAACGCGCCCTCGCCAAATCCGTCAGCCTGATCAACGACGGCCGCCTGCAAGAGGCCGAGACGATGGTTGTGGTGATCGAACGCGCCGTTGCCCGCATCGGCCAGGACCGCGAGGATGAGGCCAAGTCGATGAAACGCGGCCAGCGCGAAATGGATCAGCGCTCCCTTGGCGCCCAGGTCAAACGCGCGCAATCCTTGCAGGCCAATGTCGCCCGCGCGCCGGGCAAGGTCCGCGACCGTCTTGGCCGCGCCCTGCATGTGGCAGCGCGCCACCTGAAACGCCGCGACCTCGATTCCGCCCGCGACGCCATGGACAAGATCGAAAAGGCGCTGACCGCGCTGGTTTGACCCAACACCCCAATCCGCGCGCCGCGGGCTGGTCAACGATAACCGGAACCCGGAGACAGTAATGCCTTTGAAACGCCTGCTATCTGCCCTCGCCCTCGCTGCCCTGCCGTTGGCAGCGGCTGCCGAAACCGGCCCCCTGCGGGTCGAGTTGAACAAGACCGAAGAGATCGACGGCGGCGGCTGCCGCGCCTTCTTCCTGTTCCGCAATCAGACCGGCAAAAGTTTCGAAGGGTTCGAGATGTCGCTGGCCATCCTTGACGGCCAGGGGGTGATCGACCGGCTGCTGTCGATCGACGCCGCGCCCCTGCCCGTCCAGCGCACCACCCTGAAACTGTTCGAGATTCCGGAAATCAATTGCGGCAACATCTCCGAGATTCTGTTGCATGACATCACCTCCTGCCAGCCCCAGAACGAGGACCAGATGGACTGTTTCCCGATCCTCGAACTTGGCTCCCGCGCTGCCGCGCCGCTGGTGAAATAAGCCATGAGCGGCACCTGGGAAATCTTCGGCACCGGCGGACCGGTGATTGCGCTGCTGGCGCTGATGTCGCTGCTGTCGATCACTGTGATCGCCGTCAAACTGATCCAGCTCTGGCCGGTCCGCTCCGGCACTGTGGCCCGTGAACAGGCGCTGACCCTGTGGAAAGGCGGCGACCGCAAACAGGCCCAGGACAGTATCGCCGCCGGCAAATCCCCCGCCGACCGGGTCATGGCTTACGCCATGCAGGCCCTGCAAGAAGGCCTGCGCGGGCCGCTTCTGCAGGATGAACTGCAGCGCCGCGGCAACGAGGAAGTGAGCCGCATGAACTCCCTCATCCGCCTGCTGGAACTCATCGCCATGGTCTCGCCGCTCTTGGGGCTTCTGGGCACCGTCCTGGGCATGATCCAGTCCTTTCAGGAGCTGGAACTGGCACAGGGTGCAGCCAATGCCTCGGTGCTGGCCGGCGGCATCTGGCAGGCGCTGCTGACCACCGCCGCGGGCCTCTTGGTCGCAATCCCCGCCGCTGTCGCCGCAGGGCTGTTTGCCGCCCGCATCGACGCCGCCGCGCAAGCCATCGAAAGCGCCGCCGGCCGCCTGCTCTTGATTGATGGGTCGCGCTGACACGGGAGAGTTGCCATGACGATCAACCGGCCCGCCCGCCCCCGCGCCCTGATTTCGCTGGTGCCGATGATCGACGTCATGCTGATCCAGCTGGTGTTCTT
>NZ_LUKH01000687.1:0-1853 GCF_001593695.1 Leisingera sp. F5
TGATAGAGGCGCTGGTGCCCGAAGGGCAGGAAGGCGGGCGGGATTCGGCCGTATTCGGCAGCCAGCTCAGTGTTCACATATGCCGCCGAGGTCACTAGGGCCGCTGTGGCCTGCACGGCCTCAGTCATGGGGTAATTCCCAGAAGTTCATTAATTTCCTCGTGGCTCATCCGGGCGAACTCATCCGGGCGGATAGCCTTGTCGTCGATATAAAACCCTTCGGTGCCGCACCAGGGCTTTCCGATTTGCAGCTCATCACAGGGGATATTGTGCTGGTCGAGCCACTCCAGGATCACAGGCACGGTATTGCGGGTGATCTTGCCCGTGTTGCCCTTATAGGTCCGCATATTGCGGGCGGTCGCAATCACAATCTCAAACCCCTTGCGGTGATATTCGGTCAGGGCTGCGACGACATCCGGATTGGGGCTCTTGTCTGCATAACCAACACCGGGCGTGTCGATTGTCAGCGTGCCATCGAGGTCACAAACAATACGTTTCATAAGGCCTGCTTTCACTGCTGCTTATCTGCCGCCGCGGCTTCTAACCGGCAGGATGGATGCATTGCCGGAGCGATGCGGAGACGATCGTTCCACCGGGGTTATAGACATTGATGAGGTTCTCGTTCAATGGGGGATTGTGCGGTGGAACCGGGGCTGTGTTTTTGGCGGAAGCCGACTGTGCCGGGGCCGTATTGGAAGGGCTGTCAACCCAGCGGCGGCACGAAAAATGCAGGCATCTGTTGCCCTGTTTTTGCAGCACCGGCAAAGCCGCGGGCGGCGTCCAGGGCTTCGCGGATGGTCACATCCATGTCCAGGTAGCGGTAGGTGGCCAGACGGCCGACAAAGGTGACGCCGCGGGTTTCCTCCGCCAGCTTCACATAAGCGGCCAGCAGTTCCTTCTCCTTCACCTGGCGGACCGGGTAATAGGGAATGTCGCCGGGCTCCGCCAGCCGCGAGAACTCGCGGTACAAAACCGAGCCCTCGTGGCTTTCCCAGGGGCTGAAATGCTTGTGCTCGGTGATCCGGGTATAGGGCACCTCTTCCTCGCCGTAGTTCATCACCGCGCAGCCCTGGTAGTCGCCCTGATGGGTGAAGCGCTCGAAATCCAGGGTGCGGTAGCCAAGGCGGCCCAGCTCATAGCCGAAATAGCCATCGAGCGGCCCGGAATAGAACACGTGGTCATGGGCTTCGCCCATCTCCGCGCTGAATTCGGTCTCCAGCTGAACGGTGATGTTCTCATGATCGAGGATCTTCTCGATCATCGCGGTATAGCCATTCTCGGGCATGCCCTGGAACTGGTGGAAGAAGTAATTGTCGTCATAGTTGAACCGCACCGGCAACCGCTTCAGGATGCTTGCGGGCAGCTCGGAGGGGTGCATGCCCCATTGCTTGATGGTGTAGCCCTTGAAGAAGGCCTCATAAAGGTCCTTGCCGACAAAGCGCATCGCCTGATCTTCAAAGGTCTCAGGGTTTTCAATCGAGGTATCGGCCTGTTCGTTGACGATGAAGCTGTGCGCTTCTTCGGGCCGCATGGTCTTGCGGAAGAACTGGTTGATGGTGTGCAGATTGACCGGCAGCGAGAACACTTCCTGCTGCCCCGACAGCCCGCGGGTGGTGGATTTCACCCGGTTTTTGTAGGGTTTGAAGGTCTCGAAACTGTTCACATAGTCCCAGACTTCAGCGTCATCGGTGTGGAAGATATGCGGGCCGTAGACATGCACCATCACGCCGGTGTCCGCATCGCGCTCGGTGTGGCAGTTGCCGCCGGCATGGGGGCGGCTGTCGATCACGGTGACGCTATGGCCTGCCTCGGCCAGATGGCGGCCGATCACGGCCCCCGAAAGGCCCGCGCCCA
>NZ_LUKH01000688.1:0-1849 GCF_001593695.1 Leisingera sp. F5
GGGGGCGGGGATGGTAACAATCCGTGTGATCCACGACGAAGGCGCGGACCGGGATGTGCCGCTGCCCGCATATGAGACGGCTGGCGCTGCGGGGGCGGACCTTCGTGCCAATCTGCCGGATCGGGGTAAGCTGACGCTTGAACCGGGGGCGCGGGCACTGGTGCCGACCGGGCTGCGCATCGAAATTCCTGCAGGCTACGAAGTGCAGATCCGTCCGCGCTCGGGTCTGGCTCTGAAGCACGGGATCACTCTGCCCAACACGCCCGGTACAATCGACTGTGACTACCGCGGGCCGCTGGGGGTAATTCTCTTGAATGCAGGGCAGGCGCCCTTTGAAATCCGTCATGGCGAACGCATCGCGCAGATGGTTGCAGCGCCTGTGCTGCAAGCCCGGTTTGAGATTGCGGAGACGCTCTCCGGCACCACCCGCGGCGACGGCGGCTTTGGTTCCACCGGGCGCGGCTGATGCTGCGCATTCTGATCCTGGCGGCGCTGATCTGGTGGGGCGGGCGGTTCTTTGGCCTGCCGCGCAATCTGCGTTTTGGTTTGCTGGCAGTACTGTTTGCGGCTGTGCTGGCAGTGCAGTTGACCCTGCCGGACGGGAACGCATTGCGGGAAGGCACCGGGGGTTCGGCAGCGCCTTGGCTTCTCTTGGGCGGTTTTGCCATTGTGGCTGGCTTCTATGCGCGTATCGTGGCTGGCCTGAAGACCCGCGCCCAGCCTCAGGAAACGAAGATGAGTCAGCCTGCCAGCACCTTCACCGAAAGCGAGCTTGACCGCTATGCCCGCCATATTGTCCTGCGGGAACTGGGCGGGGCGGGACAAAAGAAGCTGAAGCAGGCCAAGGTTCTGGTGATCGGTGCCGGCGGGCTGGGTGCGCCTGCGCTGCAGTATCTGGCTGCCGCCGGCGCGGGCACAATCGGGGTGATCGACGACGATACGGTCGACAATGCCAACCTGCAGCGTCAGGTGATCCACCGCGACGCAGACATCGGCAAGCCCAAGGTGTTTTCGGCCCAGGCCGCGATGCAGGCGCAGAACCCTTATGTCGACGTGCGCCCTTATAACCGGCGCCTAACCGGGGAGGCCGCGGAGGAGCTGTTTGCGGAGTATGATCTGATCCTTGACGGCACCGACAATTTCGAAACCCGTTATCTCGCCAACCGCACTGCCGTGGCGCTGGGCAAGCCGCTGATCTCTGGTGCGCTGTCGCAATGGGAAGGCCAGCTGAGCGTTTTTCACCCGGCCAAAGGCGGACCCTGCTACCAGTGCATTTTCCCCGAGGCACCGGCGCCCGGTCTTGCCCCCAGCTGCTCGGAGGCCGGGGTGATCGGCCCGCTGCCCGGTGTTGTCGGGTCAATGATGGCAGTCGAGGCGGTCAAGCAGATCACCGGTGCCGGTGCGGTTCTGCAAGGTGAGATGCTGATCTATGACGGGCTCTATGGCGAAACCCGTAAGATCCGCATGGCCAGGCGGCAAGATTGCCCGGTCTGCGGCAGCGCCGGAAACTCCTGACGAGACCTCCCTGTGAACGAAGCCTATTTCATTTCGCTGCTCTGCGGCGCCCTGTTCGGCGGCCAGCCGGAGACAGTGCATAAGTTCACCTATCCAGGCGGCGCGGCATCGATCCGCACAGATTGCGAAAACAGTAACCGGGTCATCGAGTTCGGCCTCGATAAGCGCAGCAGCCTGGACAGCATCCAGCAGGCGTTGTTTGCGGCAGAGATCACCGGTAAGGAGCCGGTGGTGGTATTGATCGATACCGATGGCAGAATGGGCCGTTTCGAGTGGCGCATCGCCCGGGCGGCCAATATCGCGGATGTTCCGATCCGCATCGTGCCAGCAGCGT
>NZ_LUKH01000689.1:0-1847 GCF_001593695.1 Leisingera sp. F5
GGCGGGGACGCCGATGGCCGTGCAAGGGGAAGAGAGCTTCTCTCTTTACCGGGGGCGGCTCTTGCTGGCCGCCCTTTTCCTTTTGCGGAAAATATCCCCGCCGGAGGCATTCCTCACTCGCCTCCAGCACGGCGGTCGAGATGGCCCAGATCCAGCTCCGGGTCAATCCGGTCGCGCACGCGGGTTTTCAGTTCTTTCACATCCGGAAAGCCACTGTCCCGTTTACGTTCCCAGACCAGCTCCTGATCGACACGGATCTCAAAGATCCCGCCCAAATCTCCGGGAATCAGTGTCACCCCGCCCAAGCCGCCTTGGAAGGTCTGCAGCAGTTCCTGCGCCATCCAGCCCGCCCGCAGCAGCCAGTTGCAGCCGGTGCAATAGGTAATGGTCACAACAGGTTTCCCAGGTAGGGTCATGGATCAGCCTCCGACGGCGCGCAGCATCTCGCGGCTGATGATGTGCCGCTGGATTTCACTGGTGCCCTCCCAGATACGCTCCACCCGCGCGTCGCGCCATATGCGTTCCAGAGGCAGCTCGTCCATCAGACCCATGCCGCCGTGAATCTGGATCGCTTCATCGGCGACGAAGGCCAGCATCTCAGTGGCTTTCAGCTTGGCCATCGACATGTCACTCTCGGTGACTGTGCCCTGATCGAACTTCCAGCCGGCTTCCCAGGTCAAGAGGTTCGCCGCCTTCAGCTCCAACGCCATATCGGCAAGCTTGAAGGAAATACCCTGGAACTTACCGATCTGCTGGCCGAACTGCTTGCGTTCCGCGGCGTATTCCACCGAATGCTGCAATGCGCGTTCCGCCCGGCCCAGGCAAGTGGCCGCCACCTGCAGGCGGGTGGCGCCCAGCCATGTGTTGGCAACCTCGAACCCCTTGTCGACCTCGCCCAGGATGGCTGAGGACGGCAGGCGGCAGTCGTCGAACTCCAGCACCGCGTTGGTGTATCCCCGGTGGCTGACGTTGCCGTAGCCGTCGCGCACCTCAAATCCTGGCGTGCCCTTGTCGACAAAGAAGGCGGTGATCTTTTTCTTCGGCCCGCGCGGGGTATCCTCAACCCCGGTGGCCATGAAGCAGATGGCAAAATCAGCAATGTCGGCGTGGCTGATGAAATGCTTGGTGCCGTTCAGGATCCAGTCATCGCCGTCTTTGCGCGCGGTCGCCTTCATGCCGCGCAGATCAGAGCCTGCATCCGGCTCGGTCATCGCCAGGCAGTCCCATTTCTCGCCCTTCATGCAGGGCACCAGGTACTTCTCCTTCTGCTCCTCGGTGCCCGCCAGCAGGATGTTCGACGGGCGCGCAACGCCGGTCCAGTGCAGCGCATAGTTGGCGCGTCCCAGCTCCTTTTCATACATCAGCCAGCTCAGGGTATCGAGGCCGGCGCCGCCCGCTTCCTCAGGCATGTTGGCGGCATAAAGCCCTGCTTCCATCGCCTTCTTCTGCACCTCACGGATCACATCCATGTCCAGATGGCCGGTGCGCTCGATCTCCGCCTCATGCGGATACAGCTCCTTTTCCACAAAGGCGCGGGTGGTCTCGACAATCATCGACTGTTCTTCGGTCATCCCGAACTGCATGGCGGTCTTCCTTCGCAAATCTGTTACCCGTCAAATTAGGCGGCTTGCCTCTCCGCATCATGCATGGTTAGAAGAAATCATGCGAAGTTGGACAAAAGATAACGCTGCGGCGCAGCAACTTGATGTGCTGCTGTTCAATGCCTTCTCAGCCCATTGCCTGGCCAATACGGTCGAGCCGCTGCGCGCCGCCAACACCTTTGCCGGGCGGCAGGCCTATGCCTGGCGGTTCCTGACGCTGGACGGCGGGCCTGCAGTGTCTTCTTC
>NZ_LUKH01000690.1:0-1844 GCF_001593695.1 Leisingera sp. F5
GCCCCGATACGGGCCTCCCGGAAAAAGCCTGCCTTAGAGGCCTGCGTTGATGGCTTGCGCCGCGTCGATCTTCTCCTGGCCGACGTCGCCTGCGAATTTCTCCCAGACCGGCTTCATCGCTTCGACCCAGGCCGCGCGCTGCTCAGGGGTCAGCTCGCGCACCACGCCGCCGGCATCAATGATCGCCTGACGCGCTTCACCGTTCACCTTGGTGGATTCGGCGTTCCGGGTCGCGGTGACTTCATTCAGGATGGTCAGGAACTGGTCGCGCACCGCCGGGTCCAGACTGTCCAGCCAGTCCACGGAGGTCACCACCAGATAGTCCAGCGCGCCGTGGTTGGTCTCGGTCACCCCGTCCTGCACCTCAAAGAACTTCTTGCCGTAGATGTTGGACCAGGTGTTCTCCTGACCGTCCACAACCCCCTGCTGCAGCGCGCCGTAGACTTCCGAGAACGCCATTTTCTGCGGCGAGCCGCCGATCGCTTCCATCTGCGCCACCAGCACGTCCGAGGACTGCACCCGGAACTTCAGCCCATTGGCGTCCGAAGGGTCCACCAGCGGCTTGTTGGCCGACATCTGCTTCATGCCGTTGTGCCAGTAGGCAAGCCCCTGCAGGCCGCGGCGCTGCATTGAATCCAGCATCTCCTGGCCGGTTTCAGACGCCTGGAACGCATCCACCGCTTCGATATTCTTGAACATGAACGGCAGATCGAACAAGCGGAACTGCTTGGTGAATTTCTCAAACTTAGACAGCGAAGGCGCGGCCAGTTGCACATCGCCCTGCAGCATCGCTTCCAGCACCTTATTGTCGTTGTAAAGCGTCGAGTTCGGATAGACCTCCAGGCACATAGTGCCGTTCATCTCGTCATTGATGCGCTGTTCCAGCAACGAGGCGGCAATCCCTTTGGGGTGCTTGTCGGTGTTCGTGACGTGGCTGAACTTCACCACGATCTCGCCGTCGTCACAGGCGGCACTTGCGGCGCCTGCGGTCACAGCCAGAGCCAGTGCGGTGGCGGCAGTTGTCAGGAATTTCATGGTCTTTTCCTCCCAGAAAAATCGTCTGTAAATCCGAAGTTGCACTCAGCGCATGGCTGAGGCCCGCCCAAAGCATCCCAAGTTGCGGAAAACCGCTCAACAATTGATTCGAGAATCATGCGCCTGTCGGATTTTTCGCGTTATCGCATGAACTTGCAGGTCAGACCAAATGTGCAAAAGCAGCGCTTGCCGCAAGCTGTGCGAAATCCCGCACAGGGCATTCCGGGCTTTGTGCGGAAATCCGCACAAGTGTTAGCGCCGGACAGAACTGCAAAGGAATCGCCGCCCTTCTTCTGGCTGAAAAAATCCCTGCCGGAGGCATCCGGCCTCTCCCCCTCACGCCGTCCGCCGGGGCGTTGCGTCCTCACCGTACGCACCGCTTGCCGCTCCTTAACCCCGGCTTGCGATACTCCTTCCCGTCGCGACACCGGTGCGGGCCGGCACCCCGCACCAACAGGAGATCACAGGACCCCCGAGACCACCTCATCATCGGGTGCAGGGGCGTCCCGCAACGAAGGCTTCAGCGGACATGGGGCTTGCGACCCCCGTCCTCCCTCCGCCCTTGCCCCCATTCGAGGTTCCTGGCGGCGCCGCCTCCCTAAGTACCCCGGCAAAAACGCCGGAGCGGACAATCCTCATGGCTCTTAAGCCCGGCGCCGTCAGCGGCGGTAATCCTCAGGCCGGATGCCATAGCGGGCCAGCTTGTCATAAAACGTCTTGCGCGGCAGCCTCAACGCCTCCGCGACCGCAGCCGCACGCCCGTTGGCGCGGCCCAATGCGGCAATCAGCAGCGAGCGCTCCACCTGCGC
>NZ_LUKH01000691.1:0-1844 GCF_001593695.1 Leisingera sp. F5
CTGTCGGCGGTGATTTCGGTTTTTACGGCGCTGTTGCTGTTTGTTGCGGTGCGGATTGTGCTGGTGAAGCCGATCAAAAGCGTCGTCGGCTATATGCAGCGCTATGCGGCGGCGCCTGAGGATGCGCGCGGCATCATCCACCCGAGTTCCAGCGTGGTGGAGCTGCGCGAGGCAGAAGAGGCGCTGATGCAGCTGCAGACCGAGCTGACCCACGCGCTGAAACAGCGCGAGCGGCTGGCCCAGCTGGGCGGCGCGGTCGCCAAGGTAAGCCATGATCTGCGCAACATCCTGACCTCGGCGCAGCTGTTCACCGACCGGATCGAGATGAGCGAAGACCCACTGGTACGCCGGCTGGCGCCGAAGCTGGTGAATTCGATCACCCGTGCGGTCTCCCTGTGTGAGGGAACCCTGGCGTTCGGGCGCGCCGAGGAGCCGTCGCCCACCTTTGCTGTGGTCTGCCTGCATGAAATCACAGCGGATATTGCCGAAAGCGAGCTGCTGGCTGCGGACAGCGCATTGGTCGGGATCGTCAATGCAGTGCCCAAACCGATGATGCTGCGCGCTGATTCCGAACAGCTGTTCCGCATTGTCATGAATCTGGTGCGCAACGCCCGTCAGGCGATCACCGCCACCGGGAAACCGGGCAGGATCACGGTCGGCGCGTATGAGGAAGAAGACGCCTGGTATATCACCGTTTCCGACACCGGCCCCGGTTTGCCGAAAAAAGCGCAGGACAATCTGTTCACCCCGTTCCAGGGCGGTGCCCGCAAGGGCGGCACCGGGCTGGGATTGGCCATCGCGGGCGAGCTGGCCCGCGGCCATGGCGGATCGGTCGTGCTGAAGGAAACCAGCCCGGACGGCACCGTTTTCGAGATCTGCCTGCCCAAGGGCGATGGCACGATTTGACCGCGGCAAGCAAGCTGACGGGAATATGCCGGCCGGAGGAAACTAATTTTGGGTTTTGGGGTTGCGACTCTCCAGCGCTATGATTAAACCCCGCCGCAGTGGACCGATAGCTCAGCTGGATAGAGTACTTGACTACGAATCAAGGGGTCGGGGGTTCGAATCCTCCTCGGTCCGCCACTTTTTACATTGTAAGACGTCAGACGAAATTGACCTCTGCGTCATAAGTTGACCCAAATGCACCACGAACCGGCAGTTTGTGGTCAAACCGCGAATATCCGGTTCGAGCCCTCTTCTGATGCTGCACGAGACCTCCGTCACAGCGATACACATTTTCTTGCTCTCAATGCTGCGACCGACGCACTTGGCAGACTGGCGTGCCCGGCCCAAACCCGCCGTTCCTCCCAAACACGTCTAACGGCTGCTTCCCGCCCGACGTGCATGGGCAGGCAGACCTGACTCGCTACTGGGCAAGGGGCCGCTTCGGGCTGCCTGCGGTCAGCTGTGACAGCGACGGTAACCGTCCAGGCCGGTGATGACACCGCTGCGCCGCCACAAGGCCGCTCCGAGCCCATAGCAGCCCTTGGTTAGCTCACAGTTCACCGCATGTGCAGCATGGCGCAAACAGCATTTCAAGACATTCGACTCGGTTGAGATCTTCGCGCGTACTATTTTTTACTAGGTGCATAGGGCAGGCAAGTCACCCAACGTTGTAGGCCTAGCCGTTTCCAACCAACCCCAGTAGACTGTGGTGGATTGCCTCCAAGAAATTTTTGCGTGGTTTCTATGAACTCAAAATTTGAAGAATTTGCTGGAAGTCTAAACCCCTCTTTCGAAAAACTCATCGCAATGTCACCCTGCTCAGCAGGTCAGCTGCCTCGAGATATGCCGCCGTCTGGAGTTTTCCTATTTAGTGAGCATGGAAAGCACCTGTATGTTGG
>NZ_LUKH01000692.1:0-1842 GCF_001593695.1 Leisingera sp. F5
CCGGGGCTGGATGACAGCCCTTGTGATAACATTCGCCGCCGTATTCTCCGCGGCGGGTGCTGAGGCAGACAGCCTCGACTCTTTCCTGACAGATCTGACACCTGCCGACCTGGTGCCCGGCGCCGAGGCGTTCGGTCCGGTACGCAGCGATGTGCCGGTGGCGCCGATGCTGAAAGCGGGCGAAGTTATCGCCTATGCCTTTCTGACCTCGGATTTTGTCGGCACCACCGGCTATAGCGGCAAGCCGATCCATGTGGTGGCTGCGATTGATACGGATGCAGTGCTGACCGGCGTGAAGCTGGTCAAGCATTCCGAACCGATTGTGCTGATCGGCATTCCGAACGCCAAGATGGTCAGGCTGACCGAAAGCTATGCCGGGCTGGACCTGAAGGCCGAGGCAGCGGCAGGCGGCGATGCCCATGATCTGGACATTATCTCGGGTGCGACGGTGACCATCATGGTGATCGACGACAGTCTGGTGCGGGCCGGCATCAAGGTCGCGCGGGCGCTGGGGCTGGGCGGGCTGTCGCCAGTGCAGGCAGACGGGCCGAAGCGTGAGGTCGACATGACCCGCGAGGCGGTTGCGGACTGGACCACGCTGGCAGGCGACGGCTCGGTGCGGCGGGTGACGCTGGATGTGGGCCAGATAAACGCGGCGTTTGAGGCTACGGGCGACCAGCGTGCAATCAGGCGGCGTGAGCGCGGCGCTCCGGACGATACGTTCATCGATATGCAGATGGCGCTGGTCTCCGTCCCGTCGGTCGGCAAATCGCTGCTGGGCGAGGCCGAGTATCAGAACCTGCGGTCCTGGCTGAAGGAAGGCGAACATGCCATTCTGGTGCTGGGCCGCGGCAGCTACAGCTTCAAGGGTTCGGGCTATGTGCGCGGTGGCATCTTCGACCGGATCCAGCTGATCCAGGGCGATGCTTCGGTGCGGTTCTTTGATAAGCAGCACAAGCGGCTGGGGGAGCTGGCGACGGCGGACAGCCCCAGCTTTGGTGAACTGGACCTGTTCAGGATCCCGGCAGATGCGGAGTTCGATCCGGCAGAGCCGTTCCGCCTGCAGCTTTTGGTGCAGCGCTCGGTGGGCGCGCTGGAGCGGGCGTTTCTGACCTTTGATTTGGATTACAAACTGCCGGAGCAGTATCTGCTGCCCGCCGCGCCTGCACCCAAGCTGGTGGATGATGATACCGGCGAGGCCGCGGCCAAGGCGGCGCTGTGGCAGCGGATCTGGAAGGACCGCACACTGGAAATCAGCGTTCTGGGCGTGATGCTGCTGGTGCTGACGGGGGTGTTCTTCTTCCAGTTCCAGGCAACCGCGAATGCACGTGTCTTCTACTGGTTCCGCATCGGGTATCTGACCGTCACCTTGGTGTTCCTGGGCTGGTACGCCAACGCGCAGCTGAGCGTGGTGAACCTGATGGCGCTTGCCGGCAGCTTGCGGGGCGGGTTTTCCTGGGATGCCTTCCTGCTGGATCCGCTGGTGTTCATCCAGTGGTTTGCCGTCGCCGCCGCGCTGCTGTTCTGGGGGCGGGGCGCCTATTGCGGCTGGCTGTGCCCGTTCGGCGCGCTGCAGGAACTGACCCACAAGATTGCCCGCGCGTGCCGCGTGCCGCAGATCACCCTGCCGTGGGGCCTGCATGAACGGTTGTGGCCTGCGAAATACATGATTTTCCTCGGACTGTTCGGCATTTCGATGGTGTCGATCCCGCTGGCGGAAACCTATGCCGAAGTGGAGCCGTTCAAGACCGCGATCATCCTGAAGTTTGTGCGCGACTGGCCGTTTGTTGTCTTTGCGCTGGTGCTGCTGGGGCTGGGTTTGTTCGTTGAGCGGTTCTATTG
>NZ_LUKH01000693.1:0-1842 GCF_001593695.1 Leisingera sp. F5
ACCCACGGGATGCGGGTGATGCGCGAGGAAAGCTTTGGCCCGGTCGTCGGCATCATGAAGGTACAGTCGGACGACGAAGCCATTGCGCTGATGAACGACAGCAACTTCGGTCTCACCGCCTCGCTCTGGACCCGTGATCTGGAGCGGGCGCAAGCGGTCGGCGACCGGATCGAGACCGGCACCGTGTTCATGAACCGCGCCGATTACCTGGATCCCGGCCTGTGCTGGACCGGTTGCAAGGACACCGGCCGCGGCGGCGGGCTGTCGGTCATCGGCTATCACAATCTGACCCGCCCGAAGTCTTACCACCTGAAAAAGGTAACCGGCTAAGGGCGGCCCTGCCCGCCCTGGCGTCTCCTCCGCGGGGCGGGCCATTGCATCAAAGGAACACGATATGAGCCTTAACGGAAACTGGTCCTACCCGACCGCAATCAAATTCGGTGCTGGCCGGATCAACGAACTGGGTGACGCCTGCGCCGCTGCCGGCATCACCAAGCCCTTGCTGGTCACCGACAAGGGGCTGGCCGATCTGCCTGTCACCCAAGCCACCCTGGACATCATGGAGGCCGCAGACTTGGGCCGCGGCATGTTCTCGGAGGTTGATCCGAACCCGAATGAGAAGAATCTGGAAGCCGGTGTCGAAGCTTATAAGGCGGGCGGTCATGACGGGGTAATCGCCTTTGGCGGCGGCTCCGGGCTGGACTTGGGCAAGATGGTTGCCTTTATGGCCGGCCAGACCCGACCTGTGTGGGATTTTGAGGATATCGGCGACTGGTGGACCCGCGCCGATGCCGATGCCATCGCGCCGATCATCGCGGTGCCGACCACCGCAGGCACGGGATCCGAGGTGGGCCGCGCGTCCGTGATCACCGACAGTGTCAGCCATCAGAAGAAGATCATCTTCCACCCCAAGGTGCTGCCGACGGTGGTGATCTGCGATCCCGAGCTGACGGTGGGCATGCCCAAGTTCATCACCGCAGGCACCGGGCTGGATGCCTTTGCCCATTGCGTCGAAGCGTTCAGCAGCCCGCATTACCACCCGATGTCCCAGGGCATCGCGCTGGAAGGCATGCGGCTGGTCAAGGACTACCTGCCGCGCGCCTACGCCGACGGCACCGATATCGAGGCCCGCGCCCAGATGATGTCCGCCGCGGCGATGGGGGCCACCGCCTTCATGAAGGGGCTGGGCGCCATTCACGCCATGAGCCACCCGATCGGAGCGCACTTCAACACCCACCACGGCACCACCAACGCGGTCTGCATGCCAGCGGTGCTGGAGTTCAACGCGCCTGCAATCGCGGACCGGTTCACCATGGCGTCGGCCTACCTCGGCATCGACGGCGGTTTTGACGGCTTCCGCACGTTTGTGCAGGAACTGAACGACAGCCTCGGGATCCCCCGCAAGCTGGCAGATCTGGGCGTCACCGAAGCGGCCATCCCCGATCTGGTCAAAGGCGCGATCATCGACCCCAGCTGCGGCGGCAATCCGATCGAACTGACCGAGGAAAACCTCACCCAGCAGTTCAAGGCCGCCTTGTAAACAACGGCTCTTTGCCAGGTTTCAGCGCTCTCCGCCCGGCGGGGAGCGCTGTTTCATTCCGCTACAGCGTCAGCCGCTGACGTAGACCTTGTCTTTGGGGTAGTAGAAGATTTTCTGATTGTGCAGCCGGCCCAAAAGCTCGTGCACGCGGCGCAGCGTTTCGTCTTCGCTGCTGCCCGCTGCCGGTTGGGCCTCTGACAGAGTGTCCCTTGTGGTTTGCAGGGCGGTCTCTATCAGCTCCATATCCGTAACGGACAGTTCGAACATATCGTTGTACTGGGGCATCTGGGCTCCTTCTCCGG
>NZ_LUKH01000694.1:0-1842 GCF_001593695.1 Leisingera sp. F5
CTTCTTCACGGGTCAGGGACCGTTCCGCCGCAGCGCCGATCAACGGTTTCAGGCGGTCGCTCATGCGGGCACCTGCATCACGTCGAGGAAGTTTTTCAGCAGCGCGTGACCATGTTCGGAGGCGATGGATTCCGGGTGGAACTGCACACCGTGGATCGGCAGCTCCTTGTGCTGCAGGCCCATGATGGTGCCGTCTTCCAGCTCAGCCGTGATCTCCAGGCTGTCAGGGAAGCTTTCGCGTTCCACCACCAAGGAGTGGTAGCGGGTTGCGTCAAATGGTGTCGGCAAGCCGTTGAAAACACCGATATCCTTGTGGTGCATTTTGCCCATCTTACCATGCACGATCTCGTGGCAGCGGATCACTTTGCCGCCAAAGGCCTGGCCGATGGTCTGATGGCCAAGGCAAACGCCCAGAAGCGGCGTCTTGGTTTCAGCCGCCGCTTCGGTCAGCGCCAGACAGATGCCGGCCTGATCCGGGTCACAGGGGCCGGGGCTTAGCAAGATGCCGGCGGGGTTCATCGCCATGGCCTCCTGCACGTCGATGGCGTCATTGCGACGCACGACCATTTCGGCCCCCAATTCGCCCAGGTAATGCACCAGATTATAGGTGAATGAATCGTAGTTATCGATCAGCAACAGCATGGCAGGCTCGTTCGTCATTAGGGCTGGTGGCACAAGGGCCAGCCGCAGTATAGTGGTCGCGACATACTTGTTCAGGGTTAGACGGCAGCGTCAAGAGCACATAAAGAGCGCGACCCTGAAGCGCGGCTTGCTGCGGCGAAAAAACCGTGGTTAGGCAACACATGTGATTGAGGGAAGAAAACGGGCATGCGTGGATTTCTGGGTGGCGTCAGTATTGGGGCAATAGTTGCGGTGATTGGTGCGGTTGGGTTGTCAGTGATGACACCTTTGCCGCCCCGGCCGGAGGTTGCAGTGGTGTCACCCGATGTGGTGATCCAGCCGCGCGATGCGGATGTCAGCCTCCCAAAACCGGCGGGTCAGGATGCGGATCTGGTCGAGGCGGCGCCAACTGCACCCAAGGACACAGACCCATCGGCTGGCGATCTGACGGCGTTGGCCCCATCGGTGATGGAACCTGCGGACAAACCCCGGGTGGGCGCGGCCTCGGATGCTATCGCTGTTCCTGAACCCGACGCCTCGGCACCGGAAATGACCGACAGCCAGGATCACCCGGTGGTCCCGTCGGACACACCCGAACAGACCCCGGATACCCCAGGCGCGGAAACGGCGGTGTCCACAGCAGTTGCCAATCCGGCGCAACCGTCCGTGCCACAGGTGGTCCCGGAAGGGTCAGGTTTTGCCGAACCGGCCCCTGCGGATCCAGAGAATTCGGATCTGGCCAAACAGACGGACCCCACGCCCGATGTCGCAGAATCGGTGGAACCCGTGGAGCCCGCAACCGAAGCTGCGCCGCAGGTGGATACTTCGGTGGTCGAAGCGACACCCGAGGCCGCGCCCGAGCAACCTGCCCGGATTGCGGCCCTGCCGCAGACCGGAGCCGAGACCACCGGCACCGGCCCTCAGATCGGGACGCCGGTTGTTCCTTTGACCGACCGGGGTGCGGACCCCGAGGTCACTCCGGAGCCGGTCAGTGATGGTGCGCCAACCGCCGACATTACACCGACTTCGCGACCGTTCGAAGACTTTGCCGCGCCGTTTGACAATCCGGACGGCAAGCCGCTGATGTCTATTCTTCTAATAGACGATGAACAGGCAATCGGTGCCGAAGCGTTGCTGGATTTTCCCTATCCGCTGAGTTTTGCAATCGACCCGTCCGACCCGGATGCAACGGACAAGATGGCCCGTTATCGCGCCGCCGGG
>NZ_LUKH01000695.1:0-1837 GCF_001593695.1 Leisingera sp. F5
AGCCGTCGGCGAGAACCCTGGAGGCAGGGATGTCGTCCGCGCGATTGTAACCAAAGGCAATCTCATTGCGTACGAAGTCGTAGACCTCGCCAATCTGCTCATGCTGCGCCAGATCCTTCCACCCGCGGTCCGTGATGAGCCCGGCGATAGCCGTATGTTCAAAGTCCAATAGCTTCGTAGGCTGAAGAAGCGGATCTTCGGAATACACTGCATCTCTCCTCGAATCGTGTGAGAAGAGGTGTAGCTGCTACAGTGACTGTAGCTTCAAGCACTTTTCGTCGATTACCCCCGCGGTCCGCAGGCCTACTCAGATTTGGCAGTGTCAGGGAACCGGGAACGGGCTTTGAGGCGGACAATCGCCGCGCACGCGGATCTGTTCTGCCGGTTGGATTTGTGCTCGGCATTGTCACCGTGGAAATCATCATTGGAGCTTTGCTGGTCATGCCGTCATGCGCGGTGATGACATCATTCCAATCCGTCAATACTAAAAGACCGTGTGGTCAGAACATCGCTAACGCCAGATCGACGCGCTTCCGCCTTGGAACTACCCGCTCATGGCGCGATCGAAAAACCGCTTATGTTGGTCACTCCAATGTTCCCTTCCAATTGCGGCCAGGGGTACAGTCCACATGGGGCATATCTCGATGAATACTCTCACCTATCCCCGGTCAAGTCACAGCTAAAAAACAACTCTACGCAAATTGGGACCCAGAGCATACGCCGCGCGTACTTGCGATACTTAGTGTCGATCGTCAGACGGCAGCAGAAGTGCAGGCTTCTGTTGCCAGGTGCCTGCGAACCCCGCCTTATCTTGTGAGAGATAAGGGCTTAGATTTCGGCTTTTCGCACCGCATTAAGCGGCGAGAGCTGCCGGCACTCGGTTGTCATTTGCAACTATCGAGTTTGAGCCGATAACGGTGGCATCCTGCCGAGCGAAAGCTAACCCTTTTACACGTCCGTCGATCCTATTTCGGCCCCATGATCCCCAAACGAAGGATGTTGGTGGAGCCGCCGGGTACCGCCCCCGGGTCCGAGCCGCTTATTACGAGCGCGTTTATCGCCATAGTCCTTGCGAACACTTTACAGGTAATGGCATCGACCAAAGATTGCAAGCTCTTCAGTTGCGTAAGGAAATCCAACATAGCTGCACTACAGGTTCAGACCTCGCAACTGCTATCACAGAGGAAGTCACCTGAACCTGGATACACTGCGTGTTGCACTCGGATAGCCACCTTTGCAGGCTAGAAACCAAGAGTGAGATCCTCGCTACAGACATTAGCCCGAGCACGCGCTGCGGAAATACTGCGCCCCAGCACTGAAAAAATAAGAGAAGCGCCTCGGCGATCCCCTACGCTGCACGGCTTAACGCAGCCGAGAAGTTCCAGAGCATGGATGTGTAAAACTTCAGACTTGATCTGACAGGCATCTCAGTTCTCTGTGCTGAGAATGGGTTGCCGACTGTCCGATGGATCGGAAGCCGTGATCGTCTTGTCCCTGGCAATATGCAGCGTTTCGCGGAAGGTCTGCATAGGCGTCTTGCCATAGCGGTATCTTCCCGAATTGCGGCCGCTGCTCGTTGTATCTGGCCAGCCAGGCGTCCAGGTCCACCTGCAATTCCTCCACCGGCCGGTAGAGCTTCTTGCGGAAGGCGATGTCGCAGAACTCATCCTTGATGGTCCGGTGGAAGCGCTCGCAGATCCCGTTCGCCCTGCAATCGATCCACTGGATCGATTGCCTTACGGTCTCACTCTGGGGGCTGTTCGCCTTGGCTCTCGTGTGGTCCAAGTCCCCGGCCGCCAAGTAGAGCTGATAGGCATTTCACCTTCCAGGATGTGGT
>NZ_LUKH01000696.1:0-1835 GCF_001593695.1 Leisingera sp. F5
CTGGCGCTGGAGCATCTCAGCAAGATCGAGGAAAAGATCGCCGACCTGCAAGCGATGCGCGACACGCTGGGCGAACTGGTCAAAGGCTGCGCAGGCGACAACCGCCCGGATTGCCCGATCCTGAAGGATTTGTCAGGAGAAGAATGAGCATACCGTATGGGGCAGGGAAGCTCCCGCGCCCGCGGCTGCCCTGACGGGCGGCCTGGCAGGCTTGGGCCTGGCTTCGGGCCTTGCGGCCCGAAGCCGGCACCCTCAGGCAGGGCGCAGCTCCAGGATTCTTCGGGCCTGCTGCCAAGTGGCGACAGGACGTTCGTGTTTTTCGCAAAGCTCTGCCGCGCGTTTCACCAGCGCGGCGTTGGAAGGGGCCAGCGTCTCGCGGTCCAACCGCATGTTGTCCTCCAGCCCGGTCCGGGTGTGGCCGCCCGCCGCGATCGACCATTCGTTGACCAGGATCTGCCCAGGCCCGACACCAGCGCCGCACCACTGGGCCTCCGGTGCCAGCCGCTGTATGGTCCTGACGTAGTAATCGAACACGTCCTTATCCACGGGCATCGCGTTCTTCACCCCCATCACGAATTGCACATAGAGGGTGCCGGGAATGCGGCCCTCGCGGTTCATCTTCACCGCCTGGTGGATATGCGACAAGTCAAAGGCCTCGATTTCGGGCTTCACGTCGTGAGCGCGCATCTCCGAGGCCAGCCAGTCCACCAAATCGGGGGAATTCTCATAGACCCGGGTGGGGAAGTTGTTGGAGCCGACTGAGAGCGACGCCATGTCAGGGCGCAGCGGCAGCATGCCGCCGCGCTCGTGCCCTGCACCGGAGCGGCCGCCGGTCGACAGCTGCACGATCATGCCGGGGCAATGTTTCTGCAGTCCCTCCATCAGCCGCGCGAACCTTTCCGGGTCAGAGGTCGGTGTCTGGTCGTCGTTCCTCACATGGCAATGGGCAATCGAAGCACCGGCCTCAAACGCTTCCTGGGTGCTTTCGATCTGTTCCGCAATGGTGACGGGCACCGCCGGGTTGTTTTCCTTGGTCGGGACCGAGCCGGTGATGGCAACGCAGATGATGCAGGGTTTGCTCATGATTGATCCCCTTCAGATGTCAAAAAAAACGGTTTCACCTTCGCCCTGCAGGCGGATGTCCAAGCGGTAGACGGACTTGCCGTTCTGTGCGCTGTGCTTGGCGATCAGGGTCTGGCGGCGGCTCTCCCATTCTATCACGTTCAGCACAGGATCGGCCGCATTGGCCTCACCCTCATCCTCGAAATAGATCCGGGTGTTCAGCCCCACATTGATGCCGCGTGCCACAATCCACAGGCTGATGTGCGGTGCCATCCTTTGGCTGTTGCGGCCCATCACCGGCCCAGGTTTCACGGTGTCAAAACCCCATTCTCCAGTCTCGAAACCGGTAGTGACCCGGCCCCAGCCGCGGAAACCGTCCTCCACCGTGCCGGCATGTTCCGGGTGGGCATAGATACCGTCCGCATTGGCCTGCCAGGCTTCCAGCAGCACATCCTTGACTGGTGAGCCGGTGCCGTCGGTCACGACACCCTCAACCCGGATGCGCTCACCCTTGGCGTTGGGACCGGCAATGTCGCGTCCAAGCTCCTGATCGTAGATCTCAAACCCCGCGGCACCGGGCGCGAGGCCGATGTGGACGTAGGGGCCGGCGGTTTGCGAGGGGGTTTCCTTTAGATATCCAAGCTTCTGGCGCATAACATTCTCCTTGCCGCATTTCCGAACCGGAAAACCGGATTCCACTTTTCCTGGAAATGCTTCAGTTCCCCTCCAGCCGGTTCTCAAACAGCGTGGACCGCCGCCCGCGCAGCACGATG